>NZ_JAEQCB010000011.1:0-68820 GCF_020738785.1 Microcoleus sp. PH2017_05_CCC_O_A
GGTAATTGGTAATTGGTAATTGGTAATTGGTAATTGGTAATTGGTAATTGGTAATTGGTAATTGGTAATTGGTAATTGGTAATTGGTAATTGGTAATTGAGAATTGGTAATTGGTAATTGAGAATTGATAAATAGTAGGTTGAGTCGAGAAATGCAACAATCCAACCTACCAACTTAGTCCCGAACGCAAAACCTAATTATGTAGGGTTCCATCCACAGCGCACCTTACCGCTACTATAAGTAGCACATGAAACCAATTTTTGAGTAAATCTTGTCTGTAACTAATGACTAATGACCAATGAGTACCCTTCGGCTTCGCGAGCGGGCAAGATGACTAATGACCAATGACCAATGACTAATGACTAATGACTGCTAACTAATGACCAATGACTACTGACTACTGACTATTAGCGAGCCGGTCGAGCTGGAGCTGGAGATGCAGCCGGTCGAGCTGGAGCTGGAGATGCAGCCGGTCGAGCTGGGGCTGGAGATGGAGCCGCCTGTGGATTTTGGTTGCCAGTACCAGCCGGTTGGCGCGATCGCAGATATTCTAATGATTCCCGCGACGGAATCAAAATCATTTGGCTCAAAGACGGGTCATTTTCAGTACCCAAAGCTTCCAAAATCCTCTCCAAGTTCACTACCTCAATCTTAATTGTGGCAGTCACGTTCGGCTGCTGTTGCTTAAAACGCTCGACCATTTCCTGCAAGTCCTCCTTATTAAAAAACAGAGGAAGCTCTTCTTTATCGCCCCGTTGAATCGTCAAATAACCATTTTCCGGGCCACCTCTCGCCACAAACAGAGGTACACCGTTTAACTCGCTAACTTGTTGGCCAGTCTGCTGAAGTACAGTTTTCGCCGACTGTACCTGCTGCGCTGCCGGAATAAAAGCAAACAGCACCTGATCCGGCTTGCCTTTATTTTCTTGAGCCAACCGATAAATTTCCCCCAGTGACACGGGTGTCACACGCGCCGACGCCGCCAACTGAGGATTTCCCGTTTTCAGTTGATCGACAAAAGCTTGAGCATCTTTCTGGCTGATGAAAATTCTGGCTACCGAAGCATTACCAGTTTGACCCTGACCTTGCTTGGGAACAGTAGTGATGAAGAACGCATTCTGACCGTCTGTAATCGTAAATACCGGCACCGGGCTTAACTTTTCTACAACTTGTGGCACTGGCAATGCGAGTGCAGACATCTTGGCAATGGGCGAGGGGCCGAGCAGAGTGCAGCCCACAATCCCCAATATTGCGCCTAAACGAACTAATGATTTCATGTTTTTCCACTCCCGAGCGATCCTGAAACACATTAACGCAAAGACTGGCTCCTTGACACGATCGGCAAAAACTACCTCAATCGGTTGGCATTTTCAACAAATGTAAACCTCAGCCGCAGTTTGTGCTTGAATCTATTATTTAAAATTGTGCGATCGGGATGACAGGATTTGAACCTGCGACATCCTGCTCCCAAAGCAGGCGCGCTACCAAGCTGCGCTACATCCCGGTGTATTGGCTATCTCTTAACCATTAACGCAGAAAACCACCTGCTTGTCAAGCTTTTTTTTAATTTTAGCTTTCGATGCAGCTACGTCGAAGTTTTTTTAAGGTTGTGGGGCTTGACAAGCTGCGGGGATACATAAAAGCGTAACTGACCGCAGCCCACAGGCTTGTGAGGTGTTTGACAGCTTGAATATTGGATTTATTCAACAAATCAATGCTGACCTCCACCGGACGAGCTAATCTGGATACCAAAACATACCTTTAATGCCCTCTGGATCGGACATAAAGCCCAAATTTCGGTAAAAATCCACCACCTGAGGGTCAGCAAATAAGGTAATGTTGCTGATGTCTTCACTGCGGAGTTTTTTAATGATGTATTTCATCAGTGCCTTGCCCATGCCTTTACCCTGGTAATCAGGATGAACTACCACATCCCAAAGCGTGGCATTAAAAGCATGGTCTGAAGTCGCTCTGGCGAAACCGACCAGCCGTCGCTGGCTGCCCCGTATCTCCCACATAGAGACGACTAGGAAGCTGTGCACAATAGCTTTTTTGACTTTACGCAGGGGACGGCGGGACCAACCCACTGCATTACAAAGTTCTTCGAGTTCGTAGAGGTCAATGTCCCGATCGCAACTAAAAAAGATGCGAGCGTTGCCGCTGGCGGGTTTGCGAAACATTGGGGAAAGCGGATCGCCTAACCCAAGAGCCACATCTTCCTCAAATTCCGCTGTTTGGGGTACAGAGGCAGACTCAGAACTACTAAATAAGTTTTTCCAAAAACCCATGCAGGCGCGGTTAAGGTAGTAGAAGTTGGACGACGTGAAAGAGAGCCCGATAGATAAACCCACTCCGATCGGCGTGGGATGAACTGCGGGTAGCCTCTTGAGGAACAGTTTACGGTACACTCATCTTACGCCGAAAACAGGGATTTGTCGTCCAACATTGACTCTGTGCTTTTTTGCTTCTCGTCAAGTTTGGTAGAACTGTTCTCCTAGCCTGTGCCAGGACAACCCAGTGTTAAGGTAAAATTTGTTGCCCAACCAGGACAGAGGCATTTTAGGAATTGCTTCTTTTGAGTACCGCCGATCGCGTCGGAACTCATATACTTGGTGGAAAATGCTAATGGAATGGCACAACCGTGACATTCTAGTTAGATATTCCCAGACAGATTTGATTTTTGTTTTTAGTGAGGAGACGGGCGAAATTTAAGTCGAATCGTCAAATCGAAAATCCCATTGCCATAAGGCATGGGAGGACTAACTAAATAACAAATTTGCCGGACATTACGGGACAATCTGATACAATCAAACAAGAGTTGAGGAAAAAACTATTGTCAAGTACGTCCCACTCTCACCATCATTCATCCTTGGAGTCAACGAAAGAAATCTCCGATGTTGGGAACAAAGCCAGTGAAAAATCCAAAAGCTTCTTCCCCTATTGGAACGAATTTTCTCATGAGATGTCCGAATGGTTGTCGTTGCCCACAAAAACCGATTGGCAAGAAGAGGCTTTGACCAATGCCAATGGAACAGCGAGCAAAACTGGTGTAAACTCCTGGTACCGGGTAAAACAAACCTTAGTCCAGAACAAAAAATGCTTGAAGACGTGCTTGCAGTCCTCCACCGATCGAGTAGTAGATTGTACGGACGGCGACAGTATAAAACTCAAATCTCACAAGCTCAGGATTTATCCCAGTCAGGAATTAAATAAAGTCTGGCGTAAATGGCTAGCAGCCTGTCGTTATTGTTTCAACCAAGCAATAGCAATGCAGCGCAAAAAGCCCTTAAGTAAGTTGCAGTTGCGTAACGAAGTTATGCGAGGCGATTTACCAGAATGGGTAAAAGAAACGCCTTGTCATATCAGACAGAATGCTATTTTTGATGCTCACCGAGCATTTAAGGCAAGTTCAGACGCCAAGTTCCGTAGCATCAGAGATTACTCTCAAACCATAAAGTTTAACGATTCAAACTTCAAAAAAGGCACTTGGTATCCTTCCTTAACCAAAGGATTAACCTATCATACTTCTGAGATAATTCCTGAGTGCGATCGAGGTACTCAGTTGGTATACTGCAAGGGTCGTTGGTTTGCAGTGTTTCCTCTGTCAGTTACCGCAGAGCCTACGGACGCAACAGGAATTATTGCATTAGATCCCGGCGTAAGAACATTTATGACCGGGTTTGATGGCAATAAATTCCTTGAGTTTGGAGGTGGTGACATGGGGCGAATAGCTCGTCTCTGTCAACACCTAGATAACCTAATGAGCCGAATGTCTCAAGCTACGAAACAGCGCCGAAAACGAATGAGACAAGCGGCTCACCGTATGAGAATACGCATTCGTAATTTAGTAGACGAATGCCAGAAACAAACCGCTTGCTATTTAACTAGCAACTATAGAGTCATATTTCTTCCGACTTTTGAGTCTTCCCAAATGGTCGCCAAAGCACGAAGAAAGATTCGTTCAAAAACTGCTAGAGCCATGTTGACATGGGCGCATTACAGATTCAAACAAACCATCAAACATCAGGCAAATGTTAGAAATGTCAATGTGATTGATGTCACTGAAGAATACACGTCTAAAACTTGTACCCATTGCGGTCACGTACATCAAAAGCTAGGTGGTTCTAAAGTGTTTACTTGTCCTGAATGTGGCTGTTCAATCCCACGAGATTACAATGGCGCTTTTGGTATATTACTGAAAGCTTTGCGGGATACCGCCTCTATCTCCTATGAGGGTGATAGTGCTCTCGTTACTTTGTCCGGTAATAGCCGGGCAAGTGTCGCGTAAATGTATCAGTCAATACCTAGTATATCTCCCGCACCTTCCCCTCAATTATGGCTTCGGGTTTAAAACCATCTACACTAGAACTTCTCAAGCGCTTTAACCGAGCGTTTCCACAGTTTTACGAGCAATTTGTCAGCAGCGAAATCCAACTGCAAAACCTCAAATTAGCTTACCAACTTTACAAAACTCGGCAAGCCGTCATCGAAATAAGAGCCGAAGGTAACAAAAGTGCCCTGCATTTTGCTTACCGGAACCAGTCTTTTCTACTGAGCGACATTTTCGGTGTGCTGGCTGCCTACGGGCTGACGATTCACAGTCTCAGTCTCTACGGTCAAATTTACCCGCCGATGCTGGTATTTATCAAATTGGTGGTATCTCGCGGTGGCAAGGTACTGGCAGATAAAACAGCCGAAAACGTCTGTAGGGCGGTTCGAGAGGCCTTGGCGGGGCATTTTGAGGTGGAAGAGATGTTGGCTGTGGAATTTAATTTAGACGCGGGTTTGGAGGATGTGGCTACTGAATTTTACGTCGATCCGGTTTTCCACTTGCCGGCTTTGCTGATTGAAGCAGACAACCAGCCTGGACTTTTTTACAAAGTTATGTATGCCATCTGGCAAGAGGATTTGTTGGTGGTAAATGCAAATTTATTGGTTTGGCGGGGGCGAACTCGCTTGATTCTCTACTTGTTGGGCCCCAATGAAAGTTTGATTCCTGAGTATCTGGGGCAGAAAATCGCTGAGGGGGTGCGACAAAGATTGTTGGGCGAGCGGTTTTAGGAATAGCGCCTGACGCTGGTGAAAGCCGGTTTATCACAACAACGTTTCGGAGCTATCAGATCGAGCTTAAGGACGTTCTTAATTCCTGAAACCCTTGATTTTATTACTTCTTTGTGATTTCTACTTCCGACTTCCATTTCTCTTGCGTTCAGAAACTGGGTTTTTGCTCAAAACCTGATATTCATCGAGAGAAAGTTAAACTGAGCCGATCGCCCGGAGTGTAACTGCCGATCCCTCTGTCTTGATTTCGCGATAGGATAAAATTATGGCAACCATCGACATCCTAGGGGTTCGGCACGCTTGCGATTTGACGGCTCCCACTCCAACTTCCCCGGTTCTGGTATTTGTCCACGGCTGGCTGTTAAGCCGCCGCTACTGGCAACCTCTGACCGATCGCTTGGCACCCAGCTATCAGTGCCTGACTTACGATTTGCGAGGGTTTGGCGATTCTCAATCCGACGGCGATGATAGTCGCGAGCGAGGAGAATCGCTAAGTTCCTACACTCCCGCAGCCTACGCTCGCGATTTGGAAATTTTACTCAAAAAACTGGATATTTCTAGTGCTTGGCTGGTGGGACACTCTCTCGGCGGTACGATCGCTCTTTGGGGAGCCAGCCAATTGTGCGATCGTATTAAAGGTGTTCTCTGTATTAATGCAGGCGGCGGCATCTATCTAAAGGAAGAATTCGAGCGATTTCGAGCCGTCGGCACACAGCTAGTAAAAATGCGTCCCCGCTGGCTGCCTCATTTGCCACTAGCAGATTTGGTGTTTGCCCGCGATTCTGTCGATCGCTCGATCGGGCGATCGTGGGGACGGCAGCGCTTGAGAGATTTCGTGGCAGCCCATCCAGATGCAGCTTTGGGGGCTTTGTTGGACTCCACCACAGAAGCCGAGATTCACCTGTTGCCACAAATAGTTTCCCGACTCAAGCAGCCCGTGTATTTTATTGCCGGCACTAAAGACAAAATTATGGAACCAAAATACGTGCTGCATTTGGCTAGCTTTCACTGGATGTTCCAAGGTTGTGGCGAAAATGTGCTTCAGCTTCCCGATTGCGGCCATTTGGCAATGGTGGAACAGCCAGATGCAGTGGCTAGTTACCTACAAAATATTCTGAAAGAACACACTTAAAGGGCATGGGGCATGGGGCATGGGGCATGGGCCTTCCCAGGGCATGGGGCATGGGGCATTAGAACTTACCAATAACCAATAACCAATAACCAATAACCAATAACCAATAACCAATAACCAGTAACAACTGACTTCTTCCTTAACCTAAAATCTGTTATGTTTAAGTAGATAAGTCTGTCCGATCGCCCTTTTCGGACAAAGCTTTTCAATGGCTTTCAACTCTAAAATCTTACTCTGCTTAAATATTATTTGTGCGCGTTAACCTCACCGATCGGCAACAACACATCCTTTGGGCAACGGTTCGCCACTACATAGCAACAGCGGAACCCGTTGGCTCAAAAGCTTTGGTTGACGAATACAACCTCAGCGTCAGCCCAGCTACCATTCGCAATGCGATGGGGACTCTTGAAAAAGCTGGACTGCTATATCAGCCCCACACTTCTGCCGGACGAGTCCCCTCTGACTCCGGCTACAGAATTTACGTAGACCAGTTGATTCAGCCATCTGATACGCTGGCCCGTAAGGTGGAACAGGTACTGGATCAACTCAATTGGTCGGATGGGCGCATGGATGGGGCACTCCGCGGCGCTGCTAAAATTCTGGCAACGATCAGCGGTTATATTGCCATGATTACCATACCGCAAACCAATATGGCTTGCTTGCGACACTTGCAACTGGTGCAGCTAGAGGCGGGTAAGGTGATGCTGATCGTGGTGACGGATGCCTACGAAACTCATTCGGTGTTAGTACAGTTGCCGAAGGGCGCAGAAGGTAATTGGCCTGATGTTGAAATTGTCGATCGCGAATTGCAGATTTTGTCAAATTTTTTGAACAGCAAGTTACGCGGGCGATCGCTCTCGGAACTCTCCGCTGTAGACTGGAGCGAGTTAGACCGGGACTTTGAACTGTACGCGGAGTGGATGGAAACCATGCTGGCTGCATTGAGCAGCCGTCAAAGCAATCCAACCTACACGCGGATTCTGATCGGCGGTTTGGCAGAAGCGCTGCGCTTGCCAGAGTTTTCGCAGTTGCAGCAAGTTCAAACCCTGGTGCAACTGCTCGAACAAGAACAGGAACTGCTTTGGCCTTTGATTTTTGAATCGCCTGATTTGGACTCGCCTGGGAAACGGGTAACGGTGCGTATTGGTTCAGAAAATTCGTTAGAACCAATTCGCGGCTGTACTCTGATTTCTTCGACTTACCGCCGGGGATCAATGCCAGTGGGTAGTGTTGGGGTTTTGGGACCGACGCGGATGGTTTACGAAAATGCGATCGCGGTGGTGGAAGCTGCGGCGGATTATTTGTCCGAAGCTATTGGCGGAAATCGAGTGAATTTTCCCGAAGGATAACATATTGTTATATTTACCATAATTTAGATAGCCCCAAGCCTAACTGGCTTGGGGTTTAATTGTGTTTGCCGGATGTAGTGGCAACATTAAAAAAACCATTTTTTTGTCAATAAACATTTGCTTGGGTGCAGCGACCTGTGCAAGGCAAATATGTTTGTAGGGGCGAAGCATGACCGCAGTGAATATAAGATTATAACTAATAACTTATATGCGGTCATGCTTCGCCCTCTTCAAAAACCAGATTTGCTGGGGCAAGAAACCAAAGCATCGTTCAATAGAGATTTTCGCAAACAACCCGGTTGCTGCTTCTACGAGTAACTCGGAAACTGGCAGGAGTTGCGGGCGATCGGGTTTGACACAGCCAGTGAACCCCGATCGCCCATTTACAGGAAGCGCTGGCGGAGCGCCAGTCGCTCGGTTGCTTTCAGCAAGCTAAGCAAGGAGTTTTGTCGGCACTATCCAGTTGGCGATCCCGCGCACTCCAGGATAGTGCCTGCGAGAAATGAATTGAAGACCCGGGATCTGCACTTCTATGGGCCCCCAAGGCAGCAAAATATCAAAATCTTAAGACATTTTAGAGAGTTCGTCAAAAAGATCTAAAAAAGATTAGTCTTGAGAGGAAAGCTATATTTCTTTTGGGAATAGCCCGGGTTAAACAATTGCCCACAAGTTGCAGCAATTTTGGCTTGAATGCCACTCCAGAAAAGATTGAAGCGCTGAGTTAAGATCGAAATTAAATTTAGGGAATTTTCTTTTACCATTCAATGAAATCGACCGATATAACTAAGAATACCTTTGCCATAACAACGCCTCTGTATTATGTCAATGATTTGCCTCACGTTGGCAGCGCTTACACGACTATGGCAGCCGATGCCCTAGCCAGATTTGAGCGGCTGCGGGGCAAATCAGTGTTGTTGGTTACCGGAACCGACGAACACGGGCAGAAAATTCAGCGCACGGCAAGCAGTTTGGGACGATCGCCCCAAGCTCACTGCGATTTAGTAGTTCCCGGGTTTGAGGCGCTGTGGGAGCAACTCTCTATCCATTACGATCGCTTTATCCGCACAACTTCGCGACGCCACGAGTACATTGTCAAAGAATTTTTCCAGCGCGTCTGGAACTCCGGCGATATCTACTTGAACCAGCAACAAGGCTGGTACTGCGTCTCCTGCGAAGAATTCAAAGATGAACGCGATTTGCTCCCCGGAAATCGCTGTTCCGTCCACACCAGCAAAGAAGTGGAGTGGCGCGACGAA
The DNA here is from genome assembly GCF_020738785.1 of Microcoleus sp. PH2017_05_CCC_O_A. NCBI lineage: Bacteria > Bacillati > Cyanobacteriota > Cyanophyceae > Oscillatoriales > Microcoleaceae > Microcoleus > Microcoleus sp. PH2017_05_CCC_O_A. The sequence goes on from NZ_JAEQCB010000011.1 coordinate 8,799, forward strand.
GAAAATTACTTTTTCCGCCTGTCGCGCTATCAAGACCAACTGCTGGCATTGTACGCAGAACGTCCCGACTTTATCGCGCCGGAAAGTCGGCGTAACGAAGTGCTCAGCTTCGTCAACTCCGGACTCCAAGACTTTTCGATTTCTCGGGTGAATCTGGAATGGGGCCTGCCAATACCAGTTGATCCGGGCCACACCATTTACGTCTGGTTTGACGCTTTGCTGGGATACATCACGGCTCTGCTCGATCCGGACAGCGACCCATTGTTAGAGAATGCTTTATCTAAATGGTGGCCGATTGACCTGCACTTGATCGGCAAAGATATTCTCCGCTTCCACGCAGTTTATTGGCCGGCAATGCTGATGTCCGCGGGTATGTCCGTACCTGGCCGCGTCTTCGCTCACGGTTTTTTGACCAAAGACGGCAAAAAAATGGGAAAAACGGAGGGAAATACTTTAAACCCAGTCGAATTGGTGAATAAATACGGCGCTGATGCAGTTCGTTACTATTTCCTCAAAGAAATTGAATTTGGAGAGGACGGCGATTTTAACGAAACTCGGTTTATCAATATATTGAATGCTGAGCTAGCAAATGATTTGGGAAATTTGCTTAACCGCACCTTAAACATGGCTCGCAAATATTGCGGTGGCTGCGTGCCAAATGTGTCTGGGGAAAGTATTTCCGGCGACAACCTTCTCAAGGGTATGAGCCTGGATTTGGGCGATCGAGTGGCGGGTTTTTACGAAGAGTTAGCTTTTAGCAAGGCTTGCGAAGCTGTGCTTGCATTAGTTCGAGCCGGTAACAAGTTTATTGACGTACAAGCACCTTGGAGTTTGTACAAGCAAGGACAGCTCGAAAGTGTTCAACAAGTGCTATATTCTGTTCTGGAATCTGTTAGACTAGCATCTTACCTTTTATCGCCGATTATTCCCAATATCAGCAGTGCTATCTATCAGCAGCTAGGTTTTTCAATTGACTTTAACGATCGGGTTGCAGTTAACAGTTTAGCGACTTTTGCAGTTCATGCTGCCTGGGGCGCTTTGCCTGCAAACCAAACTCTGGGGGAACCCCAACCAGTGTTTAAGCGGCTGGAACTGCTGGAAACAGTAGCGTCATAGTCGGCAGCCTGCGATCGGGGTGCTATGACAGATTATGAATTAGCACTTAATTTCCTTACCAATCTTTCATAAAATTTGAGGCATAACAATCATGTTGAATAGAATAGAAAGCAACGACCTTTTTACGCCGGAACAGGTTCTGGAAAATCGCGGTCGAGTGGCAATTTTTATTGACGGATCTAATCTTTTTTACGCGGCTTTGCAATTGGGAATTGAGATTGATTACACTAAGCTATTGTGTCGTTTAACTGCGGGATCGCGGCTGTTGCGCTCTTTTTTTTACACGGGTGTCGATCGCACTAACGAAAAACAGCAGGGGTTTTTGCTGTGGATGCGCCGCAACGGCTATCGCGTGATTTCTAAGGATTTGGTGCAGTTACCCGACGGTTCTAAGAAGGCGAATTTGGATGTAGAAATCGCTGTGGACATGATGGCGTTGGTCGGTTCCTACGACACGGCTGTTTTGGTGAGCGGCGACGGCGATTTGGCCTATGCTGTGGATGCTGTGAGCTATCGCGGCGTGCGGGTTGAGGTGGTGAGTTTGCGATCGATGACCAGTGACAGTTTAATCAATGTAGCCGATCGCTATATCGATTTGGAAATGATTAAAGACGACATCCAAAAAACTTCGCGTCCTAATTATGCCTACCGCCCGTTGTCGGGTTTGAGCTTGATGGACGAACACGACGACAGATAGGGAATGGGGAATGGGGAATGGGGAATGGGGAATGGGGAATGGGGAATGGGGAATGGGGAATGGGGAATGGGGGATGGGGAATGGGTAATAGGTAAGGGGTAATAGCTGATGGGTTGAATAATTGAAAATTAGAAGTTAAAAATTTAGCTCAAGTATGACAGATTTTTGATTAGTGTTTTTAATTAGCCAATTACCAATTATCAATGCCCTGTTTGGCCAATTACCAATTATCAATGCCCTGTTTGCCCAATTACCAATTATCAATGCCCTGTTTGGCCAATGCCCTGTTATCGATTACCAATGATTAATCTCAAATCCCAAATTACCAATTTCCAATCCCCAAAATCAATGTCGCTATTGTTAGCAGCAATGATTTTGGGGATTAATGCTTGTGCGGCTCCCCAAGAGACTCAAAAGAACAAATTAGCTGAGGATATCAAAACAGCTCAGCAGTCAAATAGCACTTTAACTTTGAACAAAGTAACCCTAGAACAAGCAAACGAAAAGGGTGAGACGTTCTGGAAAGTAAAATCGAAAAATGCGGTTTACAGCAAAGACCAAAAAATAGTTAACGTTCAGAAACCTGTGGGCAAATTGTTTCAGGACGGCAAAGAAATTTATGATATTCAGGGAGAAACCGGGCAGGTATTTCAGGAAGGAAATCAGGTTTTTCTCAAAGGTAACATAGTCGCTACCGATCTGAAAAACGGCGTGGTATTGCGAGGAAATGAGTTGGAGTGGCGCCCGAAGGAAGATGTTTTAGTTGTCCGCAATAACTTGACTGGACAGAACAAACAGGTGACTGCTTCAGCGAAGGAAGCGCGGGTTTTCAGCAGGGCTAAGAGGATGGAGTTATTCGGATCTGTGGTGGCGAATGTTAAAGATCCAATTTTGCAATTGCGAACCGAACATTTAGTTTGGTTTGTGGAGCAACAAAAGGTACACAGCGACCAACCGACTCAACTTGACAGATATAAAGATAAAAAAGTAACAGACAGCGGTTTTGCCGACAAGGTAGATGTAGACTTAAAAACCAAAATTGCCACGCTAACCCAAAACGCTCAATTGATGCCATCAGACCCGCCGCTGCAAATAGAAAGCAGTTTGATGAGTTGGAATTTTCCGGCTCAATATGTGATATCGCCCGGGCATGTGAAGATTTTTCACCGCGTGGAAAAGGTGACGATGACCGGGGATACTGGGCGGGGAGATTTAGATAAAAAGATTTTTTATTTGACGGGAAATGTGGTAGGAATCGGGGAGAAACGTGAATCTCAATTAAATACCGATCGCGTAACGTGGTATTTAAGTAACCAGACCTTCGACGCCGAAGGAAATGTGGTTTACAAGCAATTAAATCCGGTGTTTAATTTGACTGGGCCGAGGGCGGCGGGAGAGTTAAAAAATCAAACTGTGATTGTCAAAGGTGACGGTGCCGGCGGCCAAGTGGTGACGGAATTTGTGCCGGATGAGAATAAGGGAATTTTGGACAGTAGATAGGATTGTTTTGACAATTAATTATGGGTCATCTGAGGTGGCAGGCGGTAGCTTTGGACTCTAGCCTTTCTGCTTCTCTCGGGGTGCTGGGATCGGTTGGTACGGATATCTCGCACGCTGCACACCTGCAACCGGGCTGCCCATAAGCGAGGATAGACTGTAAATTATAAATGTATCGAATAGTAACGGTCTTATGTACAAGCAACTAATTTCAAAGATCAAACCGCTTTTGAAATCACTATTTGCGATCGGTCTGGTACTGACGCTAGCCCTCGGTAACGCTGACGGAGCTCTGGCTGCTCGCAGCGGAGGACGGATGGGGGGCGGATCTTTTAGAGCTCCGGCGCGCAGTTACTCGTCTCCGACTAGCACTTACGCGCCGTCTGGTGGGTACGGTGGTGGCTATCGCGGCGGTTTTGGTGGCGGTTTCGGTTTCCCATTCTTGCTGCCGTTTTTTGGCTTTGGTGGCGGCTTTGGCGGCCTGTTCTCGATTTTGATTTTTATTTCGATCGCCAATTTCCTCGTGCAAAGCTTCCGCCGCGCTGGGGATTCAACTGACGAACTCGGCAACAGCGCGCCTACTACCACGGTATCTGTGGCACGCTTGCAAGTTGGTTTGCTAGCAGAAGCCCGCGGTTTGCAAGCCGAACTCGACGCGCTAGCGCGCAAAGCGAATACCGATACAGCGATCGGCCGCGCTCAAGTGCTGCAAGAATCTACTCTGGCGATGCTGCGCCATCCTGAATATTGGGTTTACGCGGGCGCTGACTCTGTGCAAACTCGCTTGGAAGCAGCCGAAGCTAAATTTAACCAGTTTTCTTTGGCAGAACGCAGTAAGTTTACTGAAGAAACGCTCTCGAATTATAACAACCAGCTCCGGCAAGCAGGGAGCAGCAATAACCTGCCAGTTGTGCAGGAAAACGGCGCCCTAGTTGGTTCTGATTTGAATTCAGAGCCCGGTGAATTTATTGTGGTAACGGTGATTGTCGGTACTCAGGGCAAGTTGCAATTGCCAGCAGTGAAAAACTCTGAAGATTTGCGCCAAGCTTTGCGCCAAATTGGGGGAGTATCGAGCGAGCAGTTGCTGGCGGTTGAGGTGCTGTGGACTCCTCAAGCTAACGGCGACACTCTGACTGCTGATGATATGTTGGCTGGCTATCCTGATTTGCGATCGATTTAGCGATACAGCAGATGGGGCGCGGAGCACTGTCTCCCGCGCCCCCTGCCACACCCATGCTGTGGGGGAGAACCGGGTTGGTTTTAAGACGGAGATGAAGCAGGATTTTTTGGAATGCCGATCGATTTAAAAAAGATTGTTCAACGAATGCTAGTATTGAGAGATTATGATTCAGCCTGGTTCATCTGTGAATATTGGGAATGTCTGCCCTAATAGGATTTTGCCAAGCAGTTAGGCAGGATAAAAAAACTGTATTCAGCGAGGAGTGACTGCTTAGGAAGAAGTTGCGACCGCGCGCCCTCTAAATTTAATATAAATAAGCGATCGGGAGCTAAAGTTATGGCCGACAGCAGTAGAAAAAAAGCGCTTTTTATTTTGAGCCAGTTAAATAATGACGATATCGACTGGATCGTTCAAAAAGGGAAAAAAGAAATTCTCGAACCGGGCGAGATTTTGATCCATGAAGGGAGACAGCACGATGCCCTCTACATTGTTTTGAAGGGGAGTATGAGCGTTTGGATCGAGGCTGAGCAGAGCAAAGAACTCGCTAAAATAGGTAGCGGAGAACTTGTGGGAGAAGTTTCTTTCATTGACGCACGCCCTCCTTTGGCCACGGTGATGGCGATCGAAGAAACTCACTTGTTGGTAATTCCCCGAAGGCAGCTAGTCGTCAAACTTCAACATGATATGGGTTTTGCTTCCAGATTTTATTATGGAATTTCGCTGTGTCTGGCAGACCGGATGCGCGGTACGATCCGACATATAGAATACGGTCGCAATATAGAATTGGAGCAGCAAGAATTAGATCGGGAGGATATTAATCCGAACGTCCTGGAAAATTTGGCGCTAGCTCAAGCAAAGTTTAATTGGCTGAGGGAGAATGTGAGGGCTTGATTAATTTTAATGCGATCGGCATTGAGGTAAATTTTCAACTCTCAAAACAGAAGCACTCCTGCTCAAGAAACCGGGTTTTTTAACCACCCGTGCGTAATATCATCTCCGAATACAATATTGGTTTGTAGTGAGGGCTTCAGCCCTCATCCATGACGCTTGACTGAAGCGATCGCGCTCGAGCTGTTTTTATTGGAGGTAATTGACGGAGGATAATATTAAGTCCTAAATTAGACCTGAATTGCAAAAGTCCTTTTAATGAAATTTTACGACGGGCGGGACGCCCATCCCACAAGAAAAAAAGTTGTGGGATGGGCGTCCCGCCCGTCGTAGGTATTTTTGCAAGAGGTATATTATCAAAACATCAGTCGAAAGCAAAATAGAGGCTGGTTTTACCGAAAAGATCGACAATTCCCGTATCTAGAAAAACCTGCCCCTTGGCTTTGCAGTTGCAGCCTCGCGCGCCAAAGCGCAACTACCAAGCAGACAACCTAGATCATTCCTGGGCCTTTGCCGCGGGTGTCTTCATCCATTGTCAGTTTTCCTTCCTCACCTTTTTTATCTTTGATTTCTGCGAGAATTTGAGCGCGTTCTGCGGCTTCGGCTTCCTCTTTTGCTCTCAAATCGCCCGGTTCGTTGATGTACATTTCGGGTTCGATCGCGTAATTGTTAACCAGACCTTCCTTGTCTACTGTATAACCATCTGTAGTGTGAATGCTTTCGTCATCGGTTTGGTCGTCGGTTTTGGCGCTTTGCTGCTTCGCTTCAGTGGTTGTGTGCATGAAGTTAGAGCCTTCGCGTTCTTGCCGCGCTGCTGTCTCAGCAGGAGTAATGCCCCTATCGTAGTGGGGGGCTTCCATATTAGCTTCGATTTGTTCGTCGGTCGGTGTTGATTTGCTAGTTGTCATGATTTATTCCTGAGTTATCTTTTCAAAAAGGTCTTTGGCTTATGTTTAAATATTAAGCCTAAGCTAACTCATTCACTAACTATCTTTGGTTATAGTTTCCTGAAACTTGCTGTAATGTAAAATACATTTATTGAGTCTTCCTCAAGACTGATAAAGTTCTCTTTTAATTAAAAGTTTCACAGTCTGCGAGGCTCTGACATCTATCTAAAGGTTGGGAATTGGGAATTGGGAATTGGGAATTGGGAATTGGGAATTGGGAATTGGGAATTGGGAATTGGGAATTGGGAATTGGGAATTGGGCATGGCAACTAACTAATGACTAATGACTAATGACTAATGACTACTGACTACTGACTACTTTTACGATTCTTTGAAGAAGCGGATGATTTCGCGGACGTGGTTGAGAAATTGTCCGTCATCGGTGAGTTGGGCGATCGCACTTTCGGCATCTCTTGCCAGTTTAGTGTGTTCTGCCTGATTTGTCGATCGCAAATTTTCTAGAGATGCGGCTAAATTAGTTAATTCTCTTCTAGTGGCCCGTTGTTCCCGCTGTTGGAGAGTCGCCCACGAATTAGGATCGTCTGAATTTAATTGATCGGCAAAATTTTTGACTGTAGATTCTAATTCTGCAAAGCGGTTGCGGAGTTCGAGAATATCTTCGCGGGGGTGGAAAAATTCGCTGCGGATGGTTGTCAGCCGCTGGGCTAAATACTGATAACCTCGGATAGCTGGACGCAGTATAGTTAAAAGCAGTGCTGCACCGGAACTGAGATAGCCAACAGCACTAATGCCGGTGGCGGATAGGGCATAAAGTGCGATCGCGCTAACCAGGTGAAGGGCGATCGCCACCCAGAGCGATCGGCTAGCTAATACAGTAACGTATTTGAGTTGTTCGGAATCGACAGCAATATTTTTTTTAGTAGATTCTGCGCCTTGGGCTAACACTTCCTTAGCTTCAAAATGGATATTCCAAGGAACTGTAACTATCAGCAACAGCCATTCAAAAATAGCAATGGCAATTACCCAATCTATAAAACTGCCGGCGGGGACGTGCAGCCATTGTAAAATAGCAAAAATTAACAGTAACAATAGGCCAGTACCAGCACCGAAACCTGCAAAAGTATAATACATAGCGATTGCCTTTGCGAAATGTTATTTTGATTGTGGGTAAGTTGTTTATGTGTCGAGCAATCAACTGTGACAGTTAAGAAATTGTCAGAGTGTTCCCGGTTCGTTAGTGGTTAGTAACAGTCCAGGGCAAAGGCTGCCCAAAACCGGGTTTTGTCACCAAAATACTTGTTCTGCTTCAACAGGAGAATGTTGTTTTTATTGTGGGTAGGTGGTTTAGGTGTGGATAAATATACTGTGACACTTAAAAAATTGTCCCGGTCTAGCCGACTTGTTAGTTATTAGTAATCCTCCCGGATAGAAGGATTGCCATGCGCCTGTTTGATTCCTGAAAAATACACAGGCTATAAGCCATCAACAAGACTCAAATTAAACTTTATTTGTGTGAGTTGTGGGCAAATTATAAATAATTATTTATTGGCGATTAGTTGTCAAAATTAAGTTATATTCTCCCCAGATCGTACCATTTGACATTTGAGATCATTCGACTTCATGAAAGGCTACGCTCAGAGCAAGGCGCGCTCCTACAAGTTGGAGAGTTAAGATGAGGAATGACTAATTGTATATCGGTTGGCAACTTGCCGACTGTTAGATTATTTTGTTAAGCTGGCATTACTCACAGTGTTACGCAGCGCGAGGAATGCAGCAATCTCAAAACCATCCTTTTGTTCTCTTTTCTTTTCCAGGGCGACTAAATCACCTATAGCTGAGATAAACTGATTGGGAGGTCGATCGCCCGTGAGAGCAAGTTACCAGATTCTTGCAAGCGAGACGGCGATACTCTTACCCTGAGAGAAACGACAGCAAAATAGGTGCCAAAATTCACTCTACCGTCTGCAATTTCCAATAACTGCACGTCTACCACGTAAAATCAAAAGTCAGCAGCAAGGACAAACCGATGGCGAACTCAACTCTTGGCCTAGAAAATCAACTTTACGATTATCTGTTATCTATTTCTTTGCGGGAACCAGATATTCTCGCTTCACTGCGGAAAGAAACTGCTAAGCATCCTATGGGTATGATGCAAATAGCTCCCGAACAAGGGCAGTTTATGGAGATGCTCGTGCAGCTTATGGGAGCGACAAAAACCTTAGAAATTGGAGTTTTTACTGGTTATAGCTCGCTATGTGTAGCTTTAGCACTGCCTTCTAACGGTAAAATTATTGCTTGCGATGTCAGCGAGGAATATACTTCGATCGCGCGACGGTATTGGGAAGCTGCGGGTGTGGCTAACAAAATTTCTTTGCATTTGGGCCCAGCACTAAATACTCTCGACAAACTCATAGCCGAGGGACAAGCCGGAACCTTTGATTTTGCCTTCATCGACGCCGATAAAGAAAATTATGAGGCTTATTTTGAGCGATCGCTCCAACTGGTGCGGAATGGCGGTTTAATTGTAATTGACAACGTTCTGTGGTCTGGACGAGTTGCGGATCCTGAAGTACAAGACACAAGTACCCTCGCCCTTCGTAGTTTCAACGACAAGTTGCGTAACGATCCGAGAATAACACTCAGTGTTGTCCCCATTGGTGACGGGTTGAGTTTGGCCCTGAAACGCCGCTGGGCTACGATGATGGAACCTGAAGAACAGAATTAAATAGTTCAAGTGGCTGGGAACTTCATTAAGACTCCTCGAAACCGGGTGGTTATCTGTATTAAAGGCTGCGATACAGTATTTGCATAAAAAACCCGGTTTCTGCCTACCGGTGCATCCAGGACTATATCAATTACCGATGACAAATTACAATTACTAAAAGTAATAACAAGTATTATTAATTACTTTGAGGTAAAAATGCAGGGATCGAATTTACAAATAAAATTACCGATTCATGAAACTTTTCAGTGTACGGTTCAAGGTGAAGGTTATTGGACGGGGACTTTAGTTGATTTTATCAGATTAGCTGGTTGTCCTGTGCGGTGTGCTTGGTGCGATACAGGCTACGGAAATGGTGGCAAAGGTTTGCCATCGGTGCCACAGTCGATCGCACAATTGCTAGATCAATTGCAGTCTTCGAGGGTTGTCATTAGTGGTGGCGAACCTTTTATTCACCAGAATTTGCCGGAGTTAGTGCGAGCTTTGTTAGCAACTGACAAACAGGTGAATATTGAAACTTCTGGCGCTTACTGGCAGGATATTTCGCCGCTGGCTTGGATTACTCTTTCTCCTAAAGAACACGTCAATCCTCAATATCCGGTGCAAGACCGTTTCTGGACGAGAGCTAATGAAATTAAGTTGGTGGTTAGCAGTGGCGAAGAAGTTGATTTTTACACAAAATATTTGGCTGATAATGTGAATATTCCTGTATATTTGCAGCCGGAGTGGGAAAAGCGCGATCGGGCAATTCCGATGATTTTGGAGTTATTGAAACAGCATCCGAGTTACAGGTTGTCTTTGCAAACTCACAAGTTTATTGGTGTTCAATAAACATCCCAAAATGCTGTAGTTCCTGTCTTGAAAAGTCAAGGGGTAGCGAGCAAATAAGTTGGATCGAAAGGTTTTTGGGATTTTAAAATCCCAAAAGGCAAATGTACCCATTTCCGCATGACTCGCACCAATCACCTGCATTTTCACGCCAGCCACGAGCCAATAATCGCACAGCGAGTCGCTTTCAACAAAGGATTGTGACGCATCGCCACTACATAGGGCATATCTGTGTTGGGCCCAGGTACGGAATTTGCGATCGAAGTGCCGATCGACTAAAATTCATTCAACCTGGGAAAATGTAGCAGATTGGACGCATCAATACCAAAGAAACCGGGTTTTTACTTGCATTGTCGGCTGTAACACGTTTTTTCGTAAAAAAACCCGGTTTCTGGCCACCCGTGCAATCGCGAACTGTAATCTATCAAATAGTCCACAGTTTACCGTTTAAAGCAGGCAATATGCAGTTACATTGTTAACTAAATGTGTAATAACTGTATTTGATAGGAGTATTTCGAGTGAACGCTGCCGAACAAGCCAGAAATATAGAATTAGCTAGCAAAATTGCTGCGGTTGTTAATTTATTTAAGTCAGATTTTCCGGATGTGAAAGTCGATTTGAAACCTTGGATGAATGACCAGGATACCAGAGAACTTGTCGATCCTGAGTCGATCGATATTGGCTTCCATTTTCCCGGTAGAAGTCGGTTGTTGCAAAGCCGCAGTATCTTAATCCAAATCCGATTTTACCAAGATCCGGTCGAAGGATCTCGGCGGGCGATCGGGGTTGAGGCGGCAGGTTACGATCATACTGGTCAACAGTGGCGCTTTTCTACCGTGGAAAATTGGGGTTTTGTGGGTGAAACTGAGCCCGCTGCGGAATCAGCCGAAAAGCTCAAACACTTTTGCCGCGAGATATTAGGTTTGTTTAATTGCTGAGAATAATTCCCGGTTAATGACTCATCATAAATCAGGTTTGTAGTGAGGACTTTAGTCCTTCTTGAGCTAAATTCTCCACAGATGCAGAGGACTGAAGTCCAGGTTTGTAGTGAGGACTTTAGTCCTTCTTGACTTAAATTCTCCACAGATGAAGAGGACTGAAGTCCAGGTTTGTAGTGAGGACTTTAGTCCTTCTTGACTTAAATTCTCCACAGATGGAGAGGACTGAAGTCCAGGTTTGTAGTGAGGACTTTAGTCCTTCTTGACTTAAATTCTCCACAGATGGAGAGGACTGAAGTCCTTACTACGAACCACAGATGGAGAGGACTGAAGTCCTCACTACGAACCTGATTTTAAGTCTTGATTATCGCAATTGTCGATCGACCTACAGCCCACTGGATAAGCCGATTTGTAAGTTGTCGATCGCTTGCCAAACAAAGTATAGCGGTTATCGCGCACTTGTTCGTACACGCGATCGCCCATCCACTTCATCCCCGGCATTGCCCGGTAAGCTGCCACAAACACCTCGCCAGCAGGCAATATCCGCCCGATTTCCTCGGCTGCATCGCTACCTTGCCAGCGTTTTTCGGGATTATTCTTATCTATCAAAATCATCCCCATTTCGCAATCCTCAGCAGTTATATCAAACCGCTTTAATCCCTCTAAATCTTGCATGGAAATATACTCAAAGTTCTCGCCTCGATCTAGATTTTCTAGTAACTGCACCAATGTGACGCAGAGATTGCAATTGCCGTCGTAAATTACGTTGTAATTCATAAGTCAATAACCTAGAAAACTGGGCGGTTGAAACCGCTTCTATACAAGCAAAACCCGCCTCCGCGGGTTGAAGGCAATGCGGTTAAAATACATTATCTTCTTCAGTCCGCGGAGGCGGACATTGTTTGTATAGACGCGGTTTCAACCGCCGTCTGCATCTATGGAATTATAACTCATAATTTCCAATTTTACCGCTAACTTCTAGCGACAGGAATCTCGATCGCAAATTCCGTACCTTGACCCGGTGCAGAATTGCACTTCAGCCGCCCGCCGTGCTTTTCCACCACAATTTGATAACTGATAGACAGCCCCAAGCCAGTACCTTTCCCCGGTTCTTTCGTAGTAAAAAACGGATCGAACAGCCTTTCATGAACATCTATCGGAATCCCCGGCCCGTTGTCAGCAATCCGAATCACAATATGAGAAGGACGGCGAATAGAATCAGCACAAACAGCAGCCTGTTCATATTTTACCTCAGTACAAATCCGCAGCGTCGGCGAAGGACAAGAAGGAATAGGCGCCTGTTCCCCGTCGCCCCACTGTCCGGTTTCCATTGCCTCTTCCAAAGCATCAATTGCATTGCCAATAATATTCATAAATACCTGATTCAACTGTCCTGCATAACACTGTAAGCGGGGCAAATTGCCGAACTCTTTAACCAGCGTAATTTTCGGATGTCCTGCTGTTTCTTTCAACCTGTGCTGCAAAATCAACAAAGTGCTGTCAATCCCTTCGTGAATGTCCACCTGTTTTTGTTCTGCTTCATCCAATCGCGAGAAATTCTTCAGTGACAGCACAATCTGGCGAATTCGCTCGGCTCCCATTTTCATTGAAGTTAATAGCTTTGGCAAATCTTTGAGCAGAAATTTCAAATCTATATCATCTATTTCTTCTCGAATTGCCTCTGTTGGTTCCGGGTATTCGCGCTGGTAAAGTTGCAGCATTTTTAGCAAGTCTTGAAAGTAATCGTCAGCGTGCATGACGTTGCCGTAAATGAAGCTAACTGGATTGTTTATTTCGTGAGCGACGCCAGCTACTAATTGCCCCAAACTTACCATTTTTTCATTTTGAACCATCATGCTTTGAGTTTTATGCACGTCCCGCAGGGCTTTCGCTAATTCTTCATTTTTAGTCCTCAATTGACTTTCGGAAAGCCGCACAGCTTCTTCTGCTTGTTTGCGATCGGTAATATCTTTGCGAATTGCTACATATTGATGGGGTTCTCCCCGAGAATTTAAGAAAGGTACAATCGTAGTATCCAACCAGAATAATCTGCCGTCTTTAGCTTGATTTTTCATTTCTCCCCGCCAAACATTTCCCTGGCGGATTGTTGACCAAAGCTGCTTGAAAAAATCAGTTGGGTGATAGCCGGAATTTACAAGTTTGTGGGTTTTGCCGTTCAATTCTTCCCGAGAATATTTAAACAGTTCGCAGAATTGCTCGTTGACGTAGGTAATAACGCCGAATTCGTTGGTATTTGAGACAATTGCCGATTGATCTAAGGCAAATTTTTCAAATTCTAATTCTTGGAGAGTTTGGCGCAATTCTGCTTCGGCTTGTTTGCGATCGCTAATATCGGTAATCATCCGCAAAACCCCCGCAAATTCGCCGTCAGCGTCGAACATTGGTGTCGCTGAGACGATCGCCCACAAGTGAGAGCCATCTTTGCGGGTAAACTGAAAATCGTGGCGTTCGCGAATGCCTTGCCGCCTGCGCTGCACATAACTTTCGGCTATTTCCCGAGCCTCGTCATCGATAAACTCAAATAGCGATCGCCCCAGCATTTCCTCCACAGTATACCCCAGCATTTCGGCCATCCGACAGTTCGCAAAAGTCGTGCTGCTGTCGGCGTCAAACATCCAAACGCCCTCCGAAGCAGTTTCGACGATGCAGCGGTAATAACTCTCGCTTTCCCTGACAGATTCAGTAGCTTGTTTGCGATCGGTAATATCAGTTTCCACCGCAATAAAACCTTCAAGTTCCCCGGTTTCTCGATAAATCGGGGCGATCGAAAGCGCCACCCAATAACCCTTTCCATCCTTCCTGTAATTGTAAATTTCCTGATTAAACGGCTCGCCTTTATCCAAAGCCGATCGCAATTGGGCAATAGTTAATGGATCTGTTTGAGGGCCTTGCAGCACATCACCCGGTTTTTTTCCCAGCATTTCTTCTAACACGTAACCGCTAATCCGAGTAAATGCTTCATTCACCCATTCAATGCAGCCTTGAGCATCAGTAATAATCACACCATTTTGCGTTTTTTGAGCCACGATGGCCAAGCGCGACAATTCTGTTTCAGTTTTTTTGCTTTCGGTAATATCTTGAGAAATACCCAGAATGTACTTAGGCGCGCCATCAGCGTCAAACAAAGGAACTTTTTTTGTGTGCAAAATCCGTTTTCCCCGGTGCGGAAGTTGGATAATTTCTTCTGGTATATCAACCTCTTTTCCCGTGGCAAATACTTCTAAATCTTGTGCTTGCAAGTAATTTGCCTGATCTGCTTCCAACAAGTCAGCAGCATTATTTCCCAGCACTTCGTCCCTCGAATAGCCAAACAATTCTTCGCTAGCAGCATTCCAATAAATAAATCTTTGTTCCACGGCATCTTTAATAAAGACGCTAACCGGCAGATTTTGCAGTACCGCATTCAGAAAATCTTGAGTCTTTCGCAGCTTTTCCTCAGCGCGCTTGCGCTCAGTAATATCCAAAATCACTCCGTCGAGATAGACAACCTGACACAGAGAATTTGCGATCGGCGAAACCGACGAAACTACACCCGACAAAAATTCCTCTATTTCCCCTTGTCCCTCTTTTCTTTCTCTAGCCTCATCCCCCTCGCAGCAGACAGCTTGACCTTTTTCGTAAACCCAGCTAATTTCGCCGTCAGCCCGGAGAATGCGGTATTCCAGGATATACGGAGTTCTAGTTGCTACACTTTTTATGAGAGCCTCCTCCATATTTTTGCGGTCTTGAGGATGGATGATGCTCGCAAAAGAACGGACGCGATCGTTGATAAAATCAGATGATGGATAGCCAGATATTTCTTGAACAGCCTCGCTCAAAAACGCCATTGTCCGTATTAATTCGCCATCGGATCCCGTCCATTCGCAGTTGCAGCGGTATACAGCACCGGGAATATTAGCTACTAAATTTTTATATCGTTCTTCGCTGCTTAACAAAGATGAGCTGTCTTCGTTATGGCGATCGCCATTCTTAACTTTAGAAGAATTCGAGGAAATTTGCATGATTTTTTCACTTGTGACTGCGGGGGCAAGTGTTAGAGTAGATGGCTGTATAAAAAGTGAATTTAATTGGCGAAATAATACGCTATCAACTAATATAGTACAAAATTACTTGTCCGAACATTCAAAAAATTTGAGGGTGGATAATAGGCAAAGCTAATCAAGGATATTATGTAGAAGGCAGAAGGCTGTTCGGCAAGGGATTGTATAACCGATGTAACGGATGTAACGGATGGAGCATCTCATTTTTGTAAAAATCATTTCTTTTTACAGTGCGAGCGTCCCCGCTCGCTTGCTTATAGAACCAAGCGAGCGGGGACGCTCGCACTATTAAAAGCAAAACAGAGATGCACCCGTAACGGATGGATGTTCAGGGAAAATTTTTCCAATTCTCCAACTCCCCCAATCCCGCAATCCCCGACTCTCCCGCTCCCCCAATCCTCCACTCTCGTTACAATAAGATAAGTTGCCTTGCTACCGATCGCCCTCAAACAAAAACCATGACTCAACAACAACCCCGGATTTGCATTCTCGGCGGAGGCTTCGGCGGACTCCACACAGCCCTCCGCTTGAGTCAGTTACCCTTCTCCAAAACCGAAAAACCCGAAATAGTCCTAGTTGACCGTCGCGATCGCTTCCTGTTCGTTCCCCTACTGTACGAGCTCCTCACCGGCGAACTCCAAACCTGGGAAATCGCGCCGCCCTTTGCGGAACTCTTGCAAAACACAGGCGTGCGCTTTTGTCAAGGCACTGTCTCCGGCATCGACGTGGAGTCCAAGCAAGTGCAGTTGCACGACGGGCCAGAAATTCCGTGCGATCGCCTCGTTTTAGCTTTAGGTGGCGAAACACCCCTAGATATGGTCAAAGGAGCCGTTGAATACGCTTATTCCTTCCGCAGCCTCGACGACGCCTACCGCTTGGAAGAAAGACTGCGGTTTCTCGAAGCTAGCAACCCCGACAAAATTCGGATTGCGATCGTCGGCGCCGGTTATTCGGGAGTAGAATTAGCTTGTAAATTAGCCGATCGACTCGGAGACAAAGGTCGCGTCCGATTAATCGAGCAAGGCGACACGATTTTGCGGACATCACCCGAGTTCAACCGCGAAGCCGCCAACAAAGCATTAGAAAAACGCAAAGTCTGGATCGACTTAGAAACAGCAGTAGAGGCGATCGAATCCGACACCATATCCTTACTCTACAAAGGACAATTAGATGTTCTTCCCGTAGACATAGTATTGTGGACAGTAGGAACCCAAGTTAGTCAAGCAGTGCGATCGCTCCCCCTGAAACAAAACCACCGCGGTCAATTAATAGTTAACTCCCAGATGCAAATCATCGACCATCCAGACATATTTGCCTTGGGAGACTTAGCCGAATGTCACGACGCAACAGGTCAAAAAGTCCCCGGAACAGCCCAAACAGCATTCCAGCAAGCTGACTACACGGCATGGAACATATGGGCATCCCTGAGCGATCGACCATTACTACCTTTCCGGTACCAGCCGCTAGGAGAAATGATGACATTAGGAATAGACGAAGCCACCCTGACAGGTTTAGGAATCAAACTCGACGGACAACTAGCACACATTGCACGCCGCCTAGCCTATCTCTATCGAATGCCAACATTTGACCACCAACTAAAAGTTGGTTTCAACTGGATTAGCAAGCCGATTCAGGAGTTGCTGAAAAAGTAATATAGCGGTTATCAGAAAGATGAGGTACGTTGTTGGGCTTCAGCCCTCTTGGTTTAAACGGTTATGTAAGCTGTCAGTTATACCTCATCTTTTTGAGATAAGACGTACGAATAGAATTCGCGTCTACACAAACGATGTCCGCCTCCGCGGACTGAAAAAAATAACTTAATGACCTTCGCCCGGTATTATTCTGATTCTTGAACCTGCGGAGGCACGTGAGTGTTTGTGTAGACGCGAATGACCTTCGCCCGGTATTATTCTGATTCTTCAACCTGCGGAGGCAGGTGAGTGTTTGTGTAGACGCGAATGACCTTCGCACGGTATTATTCTGATTCTGGTTCTTCAACCTGCGGAGGCACGTGAGTGTTTGTGTAGACGCGAATGACCTTCGCCCGGTATTATATTACTCGTTTTCAAATTCATTCTAACCAATGACAAAAACTATCTTTTTAGATGCAGCAGGCACACTATTTTACGTTCGCGGTAGCGTCGGCGAAGTCTACGCAAAACTAGCCAAAAACTTCGGAGTAACAGTTAATAGTAAAGACTTAAATACAGCATTTTACCAAAGCTTCGCCTCAGCAAATCCGATGACATTTCCAGGAATCGAAGCAGCAAAAATTCCCCAACTAGAATTTGAGTGGTGGCTAGCAGTTTCGGCAAAAGCTTTTCAAATAGCAGGCGTTTTCAATCAATTTTCAGACTTTCCCAAATTTTTTGCCGAACTCTACGCTCATTTTGCCACCCCCGAACCTTGGTTCGTCTATCCCGACGTATTCCCAGCCTTAAATAAATGGCAGCAACAAGGAATCGAATTAGCAGTAGTCTCGAATTTCGACTCGCGACTTTATCCAGTATTAAAAGCACTCAATTTAGCAGAATATTTCACATCAGTGACAATTTCCACCGAAGTAGGTGCAGCAAAACCCCAGCCGGAAATTTTCACCGCAGCTTTGCAAAAGCACAACTGCACAGCCGAGAATGTCTGGCATATCGGCGACAGCTTCAAAGCCGATTATTGCGGCGCCAAATCCGCAGGCTTAAAAGCAATTTGGTTGAACCGAGAACAGGAAAAAGTAGAATCCGGCACATTGCCTTTAACTGAAACTAAATTAGAACAGTGCAGCAGCCTTGATTATTTAACCTTTTAACCGGATAATGAGCAAGATGTAAAATCATGTCCGGTCAATTACCCGCCATCCAAAAGGTTTGTAGTGAGGACTTTAGTCCTTTTTGATGCGGACTAAAGTCCTCACTACAAACCAATTTTACTACGGTCATTAGTCCCGTTAATTAACAGAACTTGATATCTATTATGCAAATCACCTCGCCATGAAACAAAACTCAATTCAAACTATACTAACAGACACAATGACCGTGTTTTGGGGAGAATGGCTAGATTTGCGAGTCCGAATCCTGCCAATTGCCGCCGCTGGTTTAACATCCCCATTAATTTACATTCTAGCTTTTGGTTTCGGGTTGGGCAGTTCCATGCCTAAACCGGCAATTGGTGGCAATTATCTAGAATTCATGCTGCCGGGAATGGTTGCACTTTCATCGATGACAGTAAGTTTTACAGGCGCAGTATTTTCTATTTGTGGCGAACGCCTTTTTAGTAAAACATTTGAGGAATTGCTACTGCTGCCGGTACACCCCCTAGCTTTGCACGCAGGCAAAATGCTAGCCGGAATACTGCGGGGACTGCTAACTTCGGTTTCCGTGATTTTAGTAGCAGTTGTGTTTACTCAAAAGCTAGTATTTTTGCATCCGCTATTTTTGTTAGTGATAATTCTCAACTCCGCTGTATTTGCGGGCCTGGGAGTGATAGTGGGTTTAAACGTAAAATCTCTCGAATCAGTCGGATTGTACAACAATTTTCTGATAACTCCGATGTCATTTTTGGGCGCGACATTTTTCGACCCCGCGTCGCTACCAGTAGCCCTGAAAGGGATAGTTTATCTGTTACCGCTGACTTATGCCAGTATTGGATTGAGGGCTGCTGCTTACGATATCGCCAAGTTTCCTTGGTACAGCATACCTGTTTTGTTGGTGGCTGCGATCGCCTTTTCTGCGATCGGCGCCCGCCAGTTTTCTACCCAACAAGACTGAAGGAAGTCCGCACTCATTAGTCCGCGTCGGCTGACTTCGCTGAGAGTATCTCAGTTTTGCTTTGTACAAAGTGAGATGCACCCATTTCATTTGTCCACAAGCGGTCTCAACCGCCCAATCATAAAAGGAGTGGCTAACTAGGATTGGTTATTACCGCCTCGATCGCACTTGCAGGCCCTTTTGTGGCGATCGTATCAGTCACTTTAAAGCCAGCAGAGGAAAGCAAATGATAAAATTCATCTTCCCTCCGCATAAAAGTACCGCCTATCACAAACAAAGTTAGGCTACCCATACCAATAAAAGGCGACATTTTGCCTGAAGGCAACATAAAATCAACAATCAGCAGGCGATCGTTAGCTGTCATAGCTTGATAGCAATTTTTAAGAATTGTAATAGCACGCTCAT
The DNA here is from genome assembly GCF_020738785.1 of Microcoleus sp. PH2017_05_CCC_O_A. Taxonomy (NCBI): domain Bacteria; kingdom Bacillati; phylum Cyanobacteriota; class Cyanophyceae; order Oscillatoriales; family Microcoleaceae; genus Microcoleus; species Microcoleus sp. PH2017_05_CCC_O_A. The sequence goes on from NZ_JAEQCB010000011.1 coordinate 27,800, forward strand.
CATCCCAATTGAGGAGGACACGAGAGAGCAAGTAAAGATCCCCACCACGCGGAACCGCTTCAAAAAAGCTGCCTCCAACTACTTCACACCTATCTGCAACTCCAGCCGCGTGCAAAACCTGAGGTGCATCCACAATAACATCTTCGCGATCGAACAAAATAGCTTGCATTTGGGGATTTGCATTCAGAATAACAGCCGTTAGAGTTCCAATGCCCCCTCCAACATCCACAAGCGTCTTAAATCCTGAAAAATCATAAGCTTCAAGCACCGGAAGCAGCCACTCCCTTGTTGTCTCCTTCATCCACTCATTGAAATTTATAGCCGCCTCAGAATTCTGCGTCAAATAGCTATAAAAACTCATCTTAAAAGTATGTTCAAAAGCCGTTTCTCCCGTCTTTATACTGTACAATAAATTCCCCCATCCCTGATATAGTTCATCACCCATTGCCAGAACCGTACCTCGCAAAGAATCAGAAGTACCAGTCAAGAGATGCTTGCCCAGAGCATTCAAGCAAAACTTATCATTATCTTCCATAGAAAACACACCAACACTTACTAGCATACGCATCAGGTGATAAATACCCTGAGAATTTACCCCAGCAGCTTCCGCAAGTTCATCAGCAGTCTTAGAACCATCACTCAGAATATCTGCAATTTCCAGTTTAGCCGCTACAAAAAGAGCCTGGGATATTTTAAATCCATACATCATTTCTAGTAGCACTGACGATGATTTTTCGCCTTCAGGTTGGGCATTTTCTGTATATAAAACCATGAGTTATCCTGTGAATTACAATCTTCAATTATAAGTTGTTGGTATGTTGTTGGGCTTCAGCCCCAAGAGCACTTTGGTATGTTGTTGGGATGCGAGCCCTAAGAGCGCTGAAGCGCAACTACGTACCTGGTTGGTATGTTGTTGGGATGCGAGCCCTAAGAGCGCTGAAGCGCAACTACGTACCTTTAACTACCTACCTTAATCATCCCATCCTTTTCCATAATCTCTTACCGGATATTCTGTCCATGCACTTCTTAGCCACTCTCTTCCTTGATACTCTAAATACCAATGTACGCTACTTGCTGACCAATCATAAGGAGATTTTGCCCAGCCATGTTTGACAGGATTGTAATTGATGTAATTAATAGTTGTATAATAATGCCTTTCGGAACGAATAGCGCGATCGCTAAATGAACACCACACTTTACCTGTAACACGATCCTCAAGATTCCATTGTCGAGCCAAGGGGCCGTGAATCGAACGAAATAGCACACTTAATTGTGGCATATTAACATGATGGACTAAGAGATGATAATGATTCGGTAAAACTACCCAAGCATTAATTTCGATACCATCGGAAATAAACTTCTCAAAAATTGAATCTAAAAGTTGGTGACGGCGTTCCTGAGTATTAATCCGAGATTTATGCTCAAAACAACTAACTGTAAGATGATAAAATTCAAAATCTCGCACTGGATGAGGTGGAGAATGAGCAGGATATCCCTTAGCCAACCTTTCATTAACAAGTTGCACCCGTTCTTCTAAAGTTAATTTCCGATATTCATACATAAAGGTAAGTAGTTGCGCTTCAGCGCTCTAAAAGGTACGTAGTTGCGCTTCAGCGCTCCGAAAGGTACGTAGTTGCGCTTCAGCGCTCCAAAAGGTACGTAGTTGCGCTTCAGCGCTCCGAAAGGTACGTAGTTGCGCTTCAGCGCTCCGAAAGGCTCGTAGTTGTGCTTCAGAGCTCTGAAAGAGGGCTAAAGCCCAACAACGTACCTAAAACGTACCTAATCAGTACCTAATCAATATATTCTCTAAGTTGTTGGGCCATAACCTGAACATGAGGAGGGTAATTCATAGTAATATGATTTCCCGGCACCTCTCGAACCTCTATCCCTCCCCCAGCCACCTCAATCCATGGCAATTCAGGATTTTTAGGATTAACTTCATTTTGTTCGCTAGCACGAAAAAAGATAATTCGACCCGGATAAGCTTGAGGGATGTAATTTCGCATAGCTTGACCGTGTACTTTAAACAGATGAAGAAAGTGACGAATCTCAGGCAATCCAAAATCGGGAGGAACTACCCTATTAGCAATCTTTACTTGCTCTAAAAAGTAGAGAAGTTGCTCATCTTGCTCAAGCTGTTGGAGGACATCCAAAGAAAGAGACAGATCGAAACCAACACCTAGTATATAAACCAGAATTGCTGTATCATCTTCTGTCTCTAAAACAGGCATTTGACCGGGGCCAGGAGTATCTATCAGAGTTAGCAATGCTACTTTTTGACCGATCGCATTCAGTTGTTGCGCCATCTCAAAAGCAACTGTGCCACCAAAGGAAGAACCTCCTAGGAAATAGGGCCCTTCAGGTTGGCGAATCTGCAAAGCTTCGATATAGCGAGTTCCCATTTCCTCAACTGTAGTACAGGCATCTGTTTCATCAACCGAAGCAGGTGCTTGTATTCCCACAATAGGCCGCTCTGAACCGAGATAACGTGCCAAATCCCGATAAATGTAAACGTGTCCGCCTACCGGATGCACTAAAAACAAAGGTTGTTTCAAACTCCCCCGCCGAATCTCCACTAATAAGGACTCAGAAGCTGACTGGGATTGCCGATTATCACTCGCAGACAACTCGGAATCATCTTTAATTAATTCAGCCAAAGCTGCAATAGTTGATGATTGTAACAGGCTGTGGGGAGACAAGTTTTTTTGCAGTTTTTCGTTTAACTTAGTTATTAGTTGAACTGCCAATAATGAATCCCCCCCTAACTCAAAAAAGTCATCATCAATTCCCACTTGCTCAATCCCCAGAAATTCTTGCCATATCGTAGCAATAGTTTGCTCCATTTCATCTCTAGGAACACTATAAGTATTTTGTAGATTCGGTCGAGAATGGAGTTGTGCTGAATCTACATTTGGGGAATTGTCATCGGGTAAAGATCCAATTTTAATCGGTTGCTCGATTCCTGGTGGTTCAATCCAGTAACGTTGGCGCTCAAACGGATAGGTTGGCAATGGGAGACGATAACGCTGCTCATCAGCATAAAATTGAGACCAATCTATTTGTACTCCTCCTAGCCAAAGCTGACCCAATGTAGTAAGTAAGAAAGCTACATCTGATTTTTGGTCTTGCGGATGGCGCAATGAAGAAAGTATAATCTGTTCAGAAGGCTTATTGTGATGTTGTTTTGCTAGCGTGTTCAATGTCCGTCCGGGACCCACTTCTAGCAATATTTGATTGGGCTGGTTTAATAGCTGTTGTAAACCCTCTGCAAACCTTACTGTTTGACGCAGATGTTGAGCATAATAACTGGGGCTTGTCGCCTCTTCCGCTGTAATCCAATTCCCAGTAACATTGGATATGTAGGGAATTTTTGGTGATTTGAGCTTGACTTTTTTCACCTGTTCGGTAAATGGCTCTAAAATTGGCTCCATCATTTGTGAATGAAAGGCATGGGATGTGTGCAACCTGCGACACTCTACACCTTTTTCTTTTAGTTTTTGTTCCAATTCATCTACGGCCTCGGTGGCACCTGAAACCACGCTTATAGATGCTCCATTGATCGCAGCTAGATCCAGCTTATTGCCGAGTAAGGGTTTGACTTGCTGTTCTGTCAGTGGCACTGCAAGCATGGAACCAGCAGGCAGTTGTTGCATCAATTTACCTCGTGCAGCTACCAAGGATAAGCCCTCTTCCAAGGAGAACACACCAGCCAAACAAGCTGCTACATATTCGCCAATGCTATGACCAATCATTGCTTGAGGATGCACTCCCCAAGACATCCACAATTTAGCTAAAGCATATTCGATCGCAAATAGTGCAGGTTGTGCGATCGCAGTCTGTGTTAGTTGGTTGGTAGCTGCTTCTGCTTCTGCTGCGCTTGGATAAAGTACGTGGCGCAAGTCAATGCCCAAGTAAGGTTTCAGAATTTCCGAACATAGATCGATCTGTTCGCGAAATGTTGGTTCAACTTGGTAAACCTCCAAGCTCATATTGATGTACTGCGAACCCTGTCCTGAAAACATAAATACGACAGGTGGATTTTTGGACTCTGGGAAGTTGGTAAAAACTCGTTTTGGATCGAGATTCTCAAGGGCTGTAAAACCATCTTGACTGTCATTGCAAACCACTATGCGTCGATGATTAAAAGCCTTTCGACCGACTTGCAGCGTGTAAGCCACATCAGCCAAATTTACCTCGGTATTTTGTTGCAAATACTTGCTTAAGTTGGCAGTAGCACTATTAAGTGCAGAGCTACTTTTTGCCGACAAAACTAATAGTTGCGATGGGCGAGATTCTCCTGATGCTTCTGCAATAGGCGCTTCTTCAAGAACTACATGAGCATTAGTTCCACCAATGCCAAAAGAACTAACTCCAGCACGACGGGGTGATTTACCTGCTTTCCATTCGGAAAGTTGGGTATTGACATAAAAAGGACTGTTGGCAAAATCAATCTTAGGATTTGGCTGTTCAAAATGCAAGCTAGGGGGTATTAGCTGGTGTTTGAGAGCCTGGACAGTTTTGATTAAGCCAGCAACACCAGCCGCAGTATCTAAATGTCCGATATTGGTTTTGGCCGAACCGATCGCACAAAAGCCTTTTTTCTTAGTATCGAGTGAGAAAGCTTGCGTCAGCGCAGCGATTTCGATCGGATCGCCGAGGGGTGTTCCAGTGCCGTGAGCCTCTATATAGCTGACGGTTTCAGGGGGAATCTCGGCTATTGCTAAGGCATCTGCGATCGCCTGCGCCTGACCGTCTATACTAGGAGCTGTGTAGCCAACTTTCAGAGCACCATCGTTATTAATAGCGCAACCTTTGATTACCGCATGAATATAATCTCCATCTGCGATCGCCTCCTCTAATCTTTTCAAAACCACAATTCCCACACCGCTACCGCTAACAGTTCCCTGTGCATTAGCATCAAAAGCCCTACAGTGCCCGTCTGGAGAAAGAATCATGCCCTCTTTATAAAAATAGCCTGTCTTTTGATTGACGCCTATAGAAACGCCACCAGCCAAAGCCATATCGCATTGGTAATTTAGCAAACTTTGGCAAGCCATGCCGATCGCAACTAATGAAGTTGAACAGGCTGTTTGGACAGTAACACTCGGCCCCTTCAAGTTTAATTTATAAGAAACGCGAGTTGACAGAAAATCTTTCTCATTGGCGATCGTAAGTTGGAAATCTCCCACAGATTCTCTAAGCTGACGATTCGGATAAAGGTTATTCAAAAAATAAGTATTGAAACTCCCTGCGCCTGCGTAAACCCCAATCGCACCTTCGTAAGTTTCCGAGTTGTAGCCCGCATTTTCTAGAGCCTGCCAAGCCGATTCCAAGAAAAAGCGGTGTTGTGGATCTGTGATTTCAGCTTCTCTAGGATTCAACCCAAAGAATGAAGCATCAAACAACTCAATATCTGCTAGTACCGCTCTGGCTTTTACATAGCGAGGATCGCGCACGACTGACTCGTCAATCCCGAAAGATTCTAGTTCTTGTTCGGAGAAGAAAGAAATAGATTCAACACCATCACGCAGGTTTTGCCAAAACTCATCAACATTTTTCGCGCCAGGAAAGCGACCCGCCATGCCGACGATCGCGATACCTTCTAGAGAAGATTGGGTGGTTTTTTCAGAGTTATCCATTTTGATTCTTTCCTGGTAACAATACTTTGGACAATTGATTAGGTACGTTGTTGGGCTTTAGCCCTCTTAGGTACGTTGTTGGGCTTTAGCCCTCTTAGGTATGTTGTTGGGCTTTAGCCCTCTTTGAGGATGGTATGTTGTTGGGCTTTAGCCCTCTTTCGGGATGGTATGTTGTTGGGCTTGAGCCTCCTTCCGGAGCGCTGAAGCGCAACAACGTACCTAAGAGCGCAACTACGTACCTCATTTGGAAAATTTAGAGCTATCGATTTTTATTTTTTCCCTTTAGGGCTTGTTTTTGCTTTTGGCGGTTCATGGCGTCTTTTTGTTTTTTAATCCGCTCTTGACTTGACCCAACAGAGGATTGTTCTTCAGGCTCCTCACTTAAATATTTAGCCAAAGATCTGATGGTTGGATATTTAAACATTTCAACGATTGACACATCTCTGTCCACCACTTCGCGCAGTTGGCTGTGAGCCTGAGCCATCAATAATGAATGACCTCCTAAATCGAAGAAATTATCATCTACACCTACTTTTTCCAAGTGTAATAGCTGTTGCCAAACAGTAGCGATATTTTGTTCTATCTCAGTTTGAGGAGCCACATAAGTTGCTGACAACTCTGGGTTAATAGCCTCAGGTTCAGGCAGTGCCTTACGGTCTACTTTGCCATTGGGTGTAAGTGGGAAATTAGGCAAAAATACAAAGCTGGAAGGCACCATATAGTCGGGCAGTTTTTGCTTCAAAAAGTTTCGCCAACTGCCGAAATCTGTGTGTTCTAGTCCGAGGTTGGAAATAATATAAGCGACTAAGCGCTGGTTGCCGGAGACATCGGAGCGGCTGATAACTAGAGACTCCTGCACATCTGGGTGTTGGCTTAATACCGCCTCAATTTCTCCTAATTCGATGCGGAAGCCCCGAATTTTTACTTGGTGATCGATGCGGCCTAGAAATTCGATATTGCCATCGGGTAAGTAGCGAGCTAAGTCGCCTGTTTTATAGAGGCGAGAACCCGGTTCGTTGCTAAAGGGGTTGGGAATAAAGCGTTCCGCAGTTAGTTCAGGTCGGTTGAGGTAGCCCCGCGCTAAACCAGCACCGCCAATATAGATTTCTCCGGGAATGCCGATCGGCATAAGCTGCAAATGGGCATCCAACAGATAAACTTGCGTATTGGCGATCGGGCGACCGATGGACGGCGGCTCTTGACTATCGGTACATTCGGCGATCGTTGCACAAACGGTGGATTCGGTCGGCCCATAAGCGTTAAAGAATCGACGACCCGGTGCCCACTTAGCCACAACATCGACGGAAACAGTTTCTCCCCCAACAATAATTGTTTGCAATGTAGAAAGCTCTTCAAAAGGAACAACTCCCAAGACTGCTACTGGTAATTCAATGTGGGTAATAGCTCGATCGCGCAATACCTCAATCAAATCAGAACCTGCCAAAAGAGCATTATTGATTGCGATACAGAGAGTTGCTCCCGAACACAAGGCAATAACCCAATCGGAAGTTGCAACATCAAAGCTCAAGGAAGCAAATTGGAGAACTCTGCTGTTCGGTTGTACGTCGAATATCTGAATCTGTGCTATAGCCAGGTTGCATAGTCCTCGATGCCCGACAAGTACGCCTTTTGGCTTCCCTGTAGACCCGGAAGTGTAAATCACATAAGCCAGGTTCTCAGAGGTTAAGCTGCATTCAGGATTTTCCTCACTCTGTCGCTCAATAATTTCCCAATCTGTGTCCAGACAGACAACTCGCGCTTGGTGTTTGGGAAGAGATTCAACTAACCGCCTCTGAGTCAGCAGCACTGGTACTTGGGCATCTTCTAACATCAAGGCCAAACGCTCTGGCGGATAAGCTGGATCTAGTGGTACATAAGCCCCGCCAGCTTTGAGAATACCCAGCAGTCCCACTACCATCTCCAAGGAACGCTCTACACAAATTCCCACCATTACTTCAGCGGTGACACCTAATTTGCCCAGATAATGCGCTAACTGGTTTGCTCGTTGGTTCAGCTCTTTATAGGTAAGTTGTTGGTCTTCAAATACTAGGGCAATAGCATCTGGCGATCGCTCTACCTGCTCTTCAAACAACTGGTGTATGCACGCATTTTGAGGGTAATCGGTTGCGGTATTATTCCACGCTACTAACTGCTGCCGTTCCCACTCAGTTAAAAGGGGTAATTCTGAGATTTTTTGCTCTGGATTAGAGACGATTCCTTCCAGCAGGGTTTGGAAATGTCCAACCATCCGATCGATCGTGTCAGCATTAAACAAATCTATGCTGTACTCAAAACGACCGACTATGCCCTCGGATGTCTCCTGTAATTCCAGGGTTAAATCAAACTTTGCCGTTTCGGTATCAATATCTAACTGGCTCCAATTCAGAATCGAATTAACGCCTGACATTGGGGGTTGGAGAACAAAAGCAACTTGGAACAGCGGGTTTTGACCCAAATTTCGCTCCGGTTGCAGTGCTTCTACCAACTTCTCAAAAGGCACATCTTGGCAAGCAAATGCTTCCAAAGTCACTTCCCGCATCCTTTCGAGCAACTGCCGGAAAGTAGGGTTGTCCTTGAAATCGGTACGCAGTACCAAAGTGTTGACGAAGCACCCAATTAGCTGCTGAATCTCGGGCTGGTTGCGTCCTGCGGTGACAGTGCCTACAACAATATCGGTCTGCCCCGTGTAGCGATAGAGCAAGGTTTTGAACGCTGCCAGCAGTGTCATGTAGAGGGTAACGCCTTCTTTCTGACTCAATTTCGCGATCGCCTCGCTCAAAGTTTGAGGTAGCGCTAGACATTGCCTTGCACCCCGAAAAGTTTGGATTGGCGATCGCGATCGATCTGTGGGCAGTTGCAGCGTTGACAGATTCGCTAGTTGCTGTTTCCAGTATCTCAGTTGGTTTTCCAGCACCTCTGGCTGTAGCCATTGCCGTTGCCAATAGGCAAAGTCCGCAAACTGAACCGGCAGTTCTGGCAGGGGCGATCGCCCGCCCAAAGAAAAGGCGCTGTAGAGTGTCGCCAGTTCCTTCATAAACAAGCTGTACAAAGAAACACCATCGATCGCGATGTGGTGTATGGTCAGGAACAACCTGTAATCAGCCTCGCCCAACCGCATGAGAGTACCCCGCAGCAGTGGCCCTTGGGTAAGGTCAAAAGGCTGCTGCGCTTCCAAAGTTCCCAGCCGCAATGCTTCAGACTCCCGTTCTGCCTCTGGCAATTCCCCAATATTCACCACTGGCAGGATGAAATTAAAGGCATCTTGAATCACCATCACTGGCTGCCCATCCACGACAGCAAAGGTCGTTCGCAAAATTTCGTGACGCTTGATGATTTCGTTGATGCTGCGCTCCAGAGCAGCAATGTTGACGGAACCAGGTAGGCGAATGGTAATCGGTTCGTTATAAAAAGGTAGATCGGGAGCCAGTTGACATAAAAACCACAGTTGTTGCTGGCTGAAGGATAGAGGTAAGTCCCGATGCCGCGAAATCGGTTGAATCGAGGAAGGCTGGGGTGTTGGAGATTTTTGACTGGCGATTTCCAGATTGCGAGCCAGATCGGCGACTGTGGCAGACTCAAACAAGGTACGCAAAGGTAACTCTACCTGGAAAGTGTCTCGGATTCGAGTTGCAATCTGCGTGACTACCAGAGAGTGACCTCCCAATTCTAAGAAATTGTCGCGAATACCCACTCGCTCTAGTCCCAGAACTTCGGCCCAGATTCCTGCCACCACATCTTCCACAGGAGTTTGAGGTGCCACATAATCTTGTCCTAGTTCGGGAATTTTAATGGCAGGCGCTAGCAGCTTCTGACGGTCTATTTTGCCGTTGGGCGTGAGCGGCATGGTTTTCAGGAACACAAAGCTGGAAGGCACCATATAGTCTGGCAACTTATCTTTCAGGAAGTTACGCAACTTGCCCGCTGTCGTGCGTTGCAAAAATTTTAAGAAGCCTTGAGTTTCTAGGAGGTAGTCCATACTCTGCTGAATCACAGCTTTTTCACTCGCTGTGAGAGATAACTCAATTCCTGCCTGATTTCCTTGACACCAAGCGACAGTTCCCTCAAAACATCGCTCTTCGGTATCTCCCGGTAGCACGAGGCGCAAGTGCAGGCGTTTACCTTTTGACCAATTATCTGGCACTCCGATCGCGCCAATCCCACTGATCGATATGTCTTCTGTTTCTAACTTAACTGAGCGATCGCCATCAAATTCTGCTAAACACTCGCTTTTAAAGGGTATTCGTTCTGCGGTGACCTTGGAAACAACATAAGCGGCGATCGAGCGCTTCTGTCCGGGGACATCTTCTTGTGCTGCTACCACTGCTACCTGCACGTCGGGGTGTTGTCCCAGCACCGCTTCAATCTCGCCTAGTTCAATGCGGAAACCGCGAATTTTCACTTGGTGGTCGATGCGGCCTATAAACTCGATATTGCCATCCGGCAGATAGCTACCCAAATCGCCAGTACAGTAAAGCCGATCGCCTGTATGGGGATGAGTGATGAAGCGTTTGCTAGTCTTTTCCTCATCTCGCCAATAGCATCGGGCTAGACCAATTCCCCCAATATAAAGCTCTCCGACTACTCCCTCTTGACATGGTTCCATCGCTTCGTCGAGCACATAAAAATGCTGGTTGGTCATTGACCCACCGTAAGGGATACTTTTCCAGGTGGGGTCTATTGTTTCGATGGGATATAAAATCGACCAGATAGAAGCCTCCGTTGCACCTCCTAAGCCGATGACAGCAGGGATTAAAGATTCGTCTAGCTGAGAGCTTGAATCAAGGCACTGGCCGGGCTGGACGCCCGCCCTACTCAACTGAGGTTCAATATCTAAATCTAAACTTTCCGACACCCACCTAGAAACTAAATTTTTGATTTGATCTGGCAAAGTCAAAGGTATCCAATCGCCGCTGAGAAGGACTAATCGCAGAGACGAAGATAAATCTTTGCTATGAACAGCGGCATAATCTACCAGCATCTGCATCAATGCCGGTGCAGAGTTCCAGATAGTGACTTGTGCTTGCACTATCAAATCGACCCAGTGAGCGGGATCTGGCGTTGCTGATACTTGAGGGATTACAACAGTTCCTCCTGCTGCCAGCAAGCCGAAAATATCATATACCGATAGGTCAAAGCTCAGGGAAGATAGAGCTAAGACCCGATCGCCCGCTCCCACTTCAAAGCGTTGGTTGATATCGAGTAGAGTGTTGACAGCACCCCCATGCTCGATCGCTACTCCCTTCGGTTGACCAGTTGAGCCGGATGTGTAAATCACATAAGCTAAATTATCCGATGTCACCCCACTGTCTGGATTTTCCTCTCTGGAGCGATCGACAGTTTCTAAATTCCCATCCAAACAGATGACACGCGCTTGATGCGAGGGAAGAGACTCGACTAAATGCTGTTGTGTAAGCAACACTGGCGTTTGGGAATGTTCCAACATAAATGCCAGTCTATTTGCCGGATAATGCGGATCTAGCGGTACATAAGCTCCCCCTGCTTTCAGAATACCTAATAGACCTACAACCATCTCCAGCGATCGCTCCACACAGGCTGCCACCAATACCTCTGGCCCAACACCCACAGTCTTCAGATAATGTGCCAACTGGTTAGCTTGAGAGTTTAAGTCCTGATAAGTTAGCTGCTTCCCTTCAAAAATTACGGCAATGGCATCAGGCGATCGCTCTACTTGGAACTCAAATAGTTCGTGAATGCACCTATCCGGGAAATTATCTAACATTTTATTTTTCCTTATATCGAGGTATACAGAGTTTTTTTTTCTTTTTTTTCGTAACTATTGCTGAGTTAAGCTGATCCAGCCAAAAGGCTTAAATTATTAACAAAAATGCCGTCATACATAAGGGGTTAAACCCCTTTATACAAGCCCATAAACCTAGTCACTGGCATCGTTATATTTTAGTTGCTATTCCTAAACTCACCTATTATATTTCTATAAGGTTCACTTAGCGCTAATGTCCGAAAATTAGGTACGTTGTTGCGCTTGAGCGCTCTAGTTGATACATGAGAGCGCTCAAGCGCAACAACGTACCTTTCTTTAATGTGAAACTTGCATCCATGACTGATGTAGCAAAACCCTTGAAAAAGGGTATTGCCAATAATCGAAAGACGAAAATATAGAATAATTTTTAACTATCAAATTTTCAGAAAAATTATACCTGCTACCTTCTCCTTATTAAATTTTCTGCTGAATAGGAATCTCAATCACGAAATCCGCTCCCTTACCTCGTGCTGAAATACAAGTTAAGCTCCCCTGATGTTTTTCCACCACAATTTGATAGCTAATAGCTAACCCCAAACCAGTACCCGATCCCACAGGTTTCGTAGTAAAGAAAGGATCGAAAATTTTTCGACATACTTCCTCAGTCATCCCCGCTCCATTGTCCGCAATAGATATCTCCACTTTATTACGGTTTACGACTCTGGTGCGAATGCAAATTTTTCCTTTATTATGCGTCACAAATTCTTTTTTCTGTGCAGCTACTGTGGGACAAACCGCAAATGACTCTTCAATCGCATCAATCGCATTGTTGAGTATATTCATAAATACTTGGTTCAAAAAGCCGGGGTAACACTCTACCCTAGGCAATTTTCCATACTCTTTAACAATTTCAATACCTAATTTTGAGGTGCTGGCTTGTAGCTGATTTTGTAACAGCAGCAGAGTGCTATCGATCCCTTCATGGATATCTACTGGTTTCATTTGAGCCTCATCCAAGCGCGAGAAATTCCGTAGCGACAAGATAATCTGGCGAATGCGCTCTGCCCCTACCTGCATCGAATCAATCAATCTAGGAAAATCTGAAATTATGAATTCGATATCAATATCTTCTGCATAGTTTTGAATCTCAGGAGTTGCATTAGGCAATTGCTGCTGGTAAAGATTCAGCAACCCCAGCAAGTGATCGACATAGTCACTAGAGTGGGTAAGATTGCCATAGATAAAGTTAATCGGGTTATTAATTTCGTGAGCTATACCACCAACCAATTGCCCCAGACTTGACATTTTTTCAGTCTGAATTAGTTGAGTCTGTGTCGCTTGCAATTCCTGTAAAGCAAGTTCAAGCTCAACTGCTTGTTCTCTCAAAAGTCTATTTTTTTCTTGTAACTCCAGCGTCCTTGCTTCGACTTTCTGTTCCAGCCTTTGGTTGTAATCGTCTAATTGCTCGTTGGCTGTTTTCAATTTTTGAGTTGCGGCTTCCAATTTACCATAGAGCATCGCATTTTTAAGGGAGATAGCTATCTGTGAAGAAAGTATCTTCAACAATTCCAGCCTCTCCGTTGTAAAGGCACCTACTGTCAGATTATTTTCTAAATAAATAATTCCAATTAGTTTGCCTTGATTAATAAGAGGCATAGACAAGATTGACTTCGGCTTGGTTTTGATGATGTAAGGATCGTTGATAAATATTCCTGAAACTGCTGCATCATTTAATGCGATATTTTCTTTGGCAATGCGAACATAATTAATCATAGAAACAGGAAGATTGTCACTTGTTTCAAATGGTGAGTCTGAATACAATACAACCGCATCACTATCCACAACACCTGTAGCTTCTATCAAAAGCTTTCCATCTTTTTCTAGAATCAGGCAGCTACTTGTAGCTCCGGCATTTTCCATCACAATTTTAAGTAACTTATTCAGCAACTTATCCAGCACTATTTCCTCAGCCAAGGCTAGAGATGCTTTGTTGACAGTAGACAAATCCAATACCGCCGAATTTCCTCCTGCGACCGATGTTGTTGTCCTATTAATCTCTAGGCCTATGGATTCTCGCTTTAGAATCTCGGAAAATACCAAAGGATATCTAGACTCTAAATCTTTAACTTTGGCATTGGCTCCCCAACGAATATATCCATAGTAAGCCTGTGTCAGATAAATTTGAGCAAACTTGTCTCTGCCCAGGGATAAATAAAACTCTGCCGCTAGTTCTGAAGCTAGTGCTTCTTCCTGAATGTATCCTTGTTCTTTAGCTCCCGTTATAGCTCGGTCATAATAGTCCATTGATTCTACAATTTGCCCTTGAATCCTTGCTTTTTCGGCCTCCACAAGTTCGTACTTATGCTGGAAGTTAAAGGGGGCATGGAATGCCCATTTCTGCATTTGTTGTTGATTAGCTTCTACCAAGCTCATATATTGTTGTTGTTCGGCCTGAGAAACTTGAGGATAAACAGCGAGTAGAGCAAGGGAATAATAGAAGTTATGAGGAGCAGAAACTACCATACCCATGACGTTACCTGCGTGTTCTGCGCCTAAACTGGCGCTGGCAATAGCATTCTTAGGTTCTTTAAATAGATAAGAAAGAATTGTTTTGGCAAGATAGGAAACATATAGCAAAGTTCGATTGTTACTTTCAATAAAAACAGGCAGCATTTGTGTTTCATTAAAACTTTCGCCAATCAACTGACATTTTTCTCCACTTCTATCTTCAAGATTTAGCGTCATTTGGTGGAATATTTTGATGTAGTAGATTGAATAGTCTTGTTTTAGCTTGATTGCCAAATCAAGATATTGTCTTTGCTTCTGATCTACAATGTCTAATCGCTCCCCTGTCAAAAATATGCTCGCGCAATAAACAGTAATACAATAACCAGCATATTCTATATCTCCAGTTTCCAGTCCACTTTGTAGCCCAGAGAGTAAGGGTAACAACGCTTCTTTACCATGCGCTTTCCAATGTATAACCAAACCATAAAATATTTGATGTACTTTACATATAAGCGAGTTCGCATTAAATTTATCCAACAACTTTAAAGCCAAGTTGCCTGCATGATATCCGGCATCTATATCCCCGATTGCCGAACACAGTATTACACTATAAGAGACATACGCAACAGCACTAAGAGGGGAGTTGCCGTGTTCCAGGCAGATTTTAACCAAGCTCACTATAAGCAGGGGCAAAATTTCGGGATTAGCAGCGACAGCAGGAGAAACAAGGGATGTCATTATCCTTAAAGCTGCTATTTTGTAGGGGTCTGTCATTTCTGGGATATTTTCTAAGTCGCTGAGCTTTGGTAACTCAAAAACAAAACCCCCGTCGCCCACTTCATTTGACAAGGAAACACCCAGCATATCCAATACTTGCAGACCCGTATCAATGGCTTTTAACATCTGATTTTGAGCCATATAAAACTGGATTTGGAGCTCGTATACCTTCACTCTTTCGAGCAGAGTGTTTGCTTTTTGCAAAACAACTTCAGCCAGGGTTGCTGACCTTTCGTAATTGGTATTAAGATATTCCGCTTCTACGGCTTCTACATAGAGTGATAGTGTCAGATTGTAGTTGGTCTGCCAACTGTTTTCTGCTAAGAGTTTTAACCCTACTCTTAGTTGTGTGACAGCAGCTTCATAAGCTGACGCTGCTTTGGCTTTCCGACCAGCTATTAAATTTAAGTGAGCCAGGTTATATTTTTCTTCTTGCTCGGTAAGGAATTCCACTCCGACATTTAGCTGGTTAACAATATCAAAGATATTGTCTTCTAGGATGTCTGGATTCATATTCTGTAACAAGAGTTGACCAATTTTCAGGTGCGTAGCTTTTTGCTGCTCAGTAGGAATCAGAGAATATGCTGCTTGCTGCACTCGGTCATGCAAAAATCTGTAGGAAACTTTGTAATTATTAATTTCTAATTGGGTTCCTTGAGTATTGGCTACTACCAAGGACTCATTACTCTGGCACAGTAACGGTATTTTGCAAGCACTTTCTCCCAAAGGCAAAATTAGACCAGTCTGAAGCCCCTCCCATAAAGCAGATGCCGTTTCTGATATAGATTTTTCATTGACTATTGCCAAAACATCCAAATCAAATCGATTCCCAATACAAGCTGCTAACTTTAAAACTTTCTGGGTATCTGAAGGTAGTTTTTCAATGTTTCTGGCGATGAGTTCGACGACATTATAATCGGCGATTCCTACAGTTTGAATCTGTCCCATGTCCCACTGCCATCTGCCAATGCTGAAGTCGAATGTCAACAGCTTTTCTGCGTAAAGGGTAGTGAGTAGCTGAGTTAAGAAAAAGGGATTTCCTTGAGTTTTATTGAAAACTAGCTCAGCTAGTAATTGCCATCTTTGTGTTTCATATCCATCGTTTCCTACAAGTAAACTTTCTTCCTCAAGTTGTTCTTGTTGATCGAACAAGCAAGTCAGAGGAGATGCTGCTGATAAGAAGCTTTCACCCAAAGTATCAGCAACTAATTGACTGACGGTATTAAATGTCAACGGTTGAAGGATGATATTATTGACGATCGATCCAGATGAATAAATACTATCTAAGGTCTGCATTAACGGATGAGCTGGGCTGACTTCGTTATTTCGATATGCTCCAATCACGAATAAATATTTGCTATCTCGGTCAGTTAGCAGCACATGAATCAATTTCAAAGAAGCAGAATCTGCCCACTGCAAATCATCTAAAAATAATACTAGGGGATGTGCTTTTTGGGTAAAAATATGAATGAATTGTTGAAAAACATGATTGAAACGGTTTTGTGATTCGCTTGCCCCTAGTTGAGTAACTTCGGGTTGCTCGCCAACAATTAATTGTAATTCGGGAATAACGTCAATTATGACTCTAGTATTTTGACCTAAATTATTTAAAATCTCCTGTTTCCAAAAATTTATTTTTTCAGAACTTTCTGTTAACAATTGTCGAATTAGTTCTTCAAAAGCTTGAATCAAGGCTCCATAGGGAATATTGCGTTTAAATTGATCGAACTTACCAGCGATAAAATAACCCCTTGCTCTGACAATGGGTTTGTGGATTTCATAAACTAAGCATGATTTACCTATTCCTGAGTAACCGGAAACTAGCATCATCTCGGCTGTTCCAGCACTAACTCTATCAAAAGCATCCATTAGATTGGCTACTTGCGTTTCTCGTCCGTACAGTTTTTGGGGGATCAGAAAATGACCTGATTTATCACACTTGCCCGGAATAAAGTTACAATTTTTTCCACTTTGCTGCAATTGATTTAGACATTGTTCTAGATCGGCCTTGAGGCCATAACCACTTTGATATCTATCTTCAGCAGTCTTGGCTATTAATTTCATCACAATGTCAGAAATTGCTTTGAGAATCTCGCCATTTTGAATTTGAGATTTGGAGTGATTGCTGCTAATTTCTACTTGCCTATTTTGCTCTTTTGCACATATAATCTTCCAGGGCGATACAGGCTGTTTAGCGATATGGCAGTGAACTAATTCCATTGGATCTGTAGCTTTAAATGGCACTTCACCGCACATCATTTCATAGAATGTGATACCTAAAGAGTAGAAGTCTGTGCGGTAGTCAATTGAGCGATTCATCCGCCCAGTTTGCTCTGGTGACATATAGGCAATTGTGCCTTCTAGTAAATTGGGATGGCTGAGTGTTTGGGTCGATCTAGACAATCGCGTAGCAATACTAAAGTCAGTAATTTTTACTTGGAGGGTGGCAGGATGGATGATGATATTTGTTGGTTTAATATCTTTATGAATAATTTGGTTGTCATGCAGTTTACCCAGAGTATCTGCTAACTGAATAGCGATTGATAAAAAATCTTTTAGTTTAAGCTTGTGAATGCTCAAAAAGTTTTTGAGTGCTTCTCCTTTTGAATCTTCTAATATCAATGCCAGACCATTGCGATGATTTTCTAATCCGTAGGGCTTGACAATACCTTCTAAATTGAGATTTCTAGAGAGTTCGTATTCATGTCTCAATTGCATAATCTCTTCGAGATTAGGATATTCTGCTCTCAAAATTTTGATGATTACAGCTTGTCGATCTTGCTTCCTCTGAGCCCGATAAACTACTGTATTCAAACCTTGGTTGATTTTTTCTATTAATTGGTAGTTAATCTTAATACTCATAAGCATTTAGTTAAATTAAATCTAGTGAGTGAATTATGTTATAATATACCACAGTCAATCTAAAAGTGTGCTTTTTTACACAATATCTGAGAGCTTTTTGGGAGTTTTTTGGTTGACTATGTTTGTGATACAAATTATCTTAACGTACTTGGGGTCTGATTAGAATCCGTAATTTCCACATGATTTTCATTTTATTGCTACTACCAAAAGCGATCGCAAGTTTTGCCACCCTCTAAATACCAATAAAAAATTAGGATTGTTTATTGTATAGTTGGTTCGCTCAAACCTGATGTTCTTTTCGTCTGAACAAGTAAGCAAATTGGTATTCCTAAATTCGCGGTATAATTAGAGAACAAAATTAGGCGTTCCTGATTTGGAGTATGATTTGCCTCGGAAATGAGCGAGTAGGGGCAATTCATGAATTGCCCCTACTCGCTCATTTCCGAGATTGCCTAAGCGACTGAATCATACCTAAATTCAGCAACGCCCATAATTTTTTGATGGATAGGGAAACGGCTGATTAACGTTGATAAACGTAGTCTGAAGCCCTAGGGTGCCGATACATAAAAAATCTTCAATAAAAATCGACTTTTTGAGCAGCGATGCACCTGAAAAATAGTTGAGTAAACACACTTAAAACTAATTTTTTAGTATCAAAAATTGACACTAATTACGCATTTTAGATCGAGTAAACAGGTTTTTCGCCAAAAGTTGTGCCTCTAGAGAATAATTTTTGTAAAAAAATCCGGTTTCAGACCACCAGTGCGTAAGTCCTAATTGAGAGAAATGATATTAGTTAAGCCACCCCTGGCATGGTGCGTTGCTACTATATGGTTCGATTTGCTCGACATATTGTTGATGGCGGCGCACCCTAAGACTTACTACGAGCGGGTAAATTAAGACTTAATAAAAAAACCCGCACTGGCGGGTTTTTTTATGCGGGAAATTAGCTCGAAGTTTGCTTAAAGCGATCGATAAACGCGATAATTGATCTCGGGGAAGATGTTGTCTATCTCCTGAACCTTCTCCAACCAGCCGGAATCGACTTTGCCTTCTTTGACTTCATCGTACAGCTTGTGGAAACGCATTAAGTGCGATCGCGTCCGCCGCACCGCATAGGGAACCATCGTCCCTGTACGCATGATAAATGCCCAGTCAGACGATTGAGCTAACAACACTTCCCGCGCAGCCTGATTCAAAGCCCGCAACTGCAACTCATCCTCTGCTTCCATGTTTCCCAATTCAATCATCCGTTCCGCGGCTTTGTGCAAGTGCGGGTAAATCCAAGCATTGGTATCGTTTAGCCAATATTCGTGGAAACCCCGGAAACCCCAGCTAGACTGGGACGGACGGCATACTTGCTGAGTCGGATTTCCGCGCAAATAATCGGCTAAGTGCGTCATTTCGTAGGTATTTTGGTCGTACCAACTCTTGCGGAACAGGTAGTCTAAGAACCAAGGCCCTTCGTACCACCAGTGACCGAAAAGTTCGGCGTCGTAAGGTGAAACGATAATCGGAGGACGCTGCATGATGCCGTTGAGGTGCTCGACTTGGCGTTCGCGATTAAAGGCAAAGTTGCTGGCGTGTTCGGCTGCTTTTTCCCGCGCCCAATACGGATCGTATAACTGTTTGTCGCCTAAACCCAATCCGCGACCGGTGATTTTGTGATATTTAATCCCGGTGTTTTTGCGCTGGCCGTTGGGCATGATGTAGGGTTTGATGTAGTCGTATTCGGCTTCCCAACCTAAATCTTTGTAAAATTCGCGGTATTCGGCGGCGCCCGGATAGCCGACTTCGGATGACCAAACTTGCTGGGATGATTCGTGATCCCGACCGAATGCTGCTACTCCGCATTCGGTGAAAATTGGGGCGTAGCTACCGTAGCGGGGACGCGGGCGGGCGTAGAGGATGCCGTGACCGTCTGTGAGGAAGTAGCGGAGGCCGGCGTCGGCTAACATCCTCTCTAAGCCTTCGTAGTAGGCGCATTCGGGCAGCCAAATGCCTTTTGGGCGGCGGCCGAAGTTTTGTTCGTAGCTTTCGCAGGCTACTTGTATTTGCGCCCAAACTGCTTCGGGGTACATTTTCATCAGCGGTAGGTAGCCGTGGGTGGCCCCGCAGGTCATGATTTCAAGGTTGTTGCTGTCTTGAAATTGTTTGAAGGCTTTGACTAAATCTCGATCGAACTTTTCCCAATAATTCCGAACTTGGGAGAAGTGGGCGGTGTAATGTTCGGCTAAGTACCTAACGTGACCGTTGTCGCTGTTGTGTTCAATTTCGAGTTCGGCTAGTTCTTCGAGTTTTGCTAAGTGGTCGTCGAAACGGTCTTGCAGCAAGGGGTCGCGCAGCATGGCTACCAAGGGCGGTGTCATGCTCATGGTAATTTTAAAGTCGATGCCGTCGCGCTTTAGCCCTTCAAAGACTTGCAGCAGGGGAATGTAGGTTTCGGCGATCGCCTCAAACAGCCATTCTTCTTCTAAAACGTAGTCGCTTTCGGGGTGGCGGACAAAGGGCAGGTGGGCGTGGAGAACGAGGGCGAGGTAGCCAATAGCCATAATGATTTGGATGACGCCAGTAGTTAGGGACAGCTTTAAAATATTTTAAGATTTTATCAAGAAAACGCGTTTAAAACCCCGTCCTTCTAGGACGGCTTTCTCTTCAAGCCTACGGTAAAAGCATGGTTTTTTGTAAAGATTTGCAACACGGCAGGCAATATTAGTCTACCACTGGTAGTATAAGAAAGTCGTGATGAGGTCGAACGTCATGCTAATTTTTGAGTTCAAAACTTACGGTAAACGAGAACAATTTAATGCTGTCGATGCAGCAATAAAGACTGTACAATTCATCCGTAACAAAGCAATTCGCTTTTGGATGGATAACGAAAAAGTCAACAAGTTTGACCTCAACAAATATAGTGCTGTCTTAGCGAAAGAGTTTCCGTTTTGCGACGAATTAAATAGCATGGCTAGACAGTCCAGTGCAGAAAGAGCCTGGTCTGCGATCTCACGATTTTACGATAACTGCAAAAAGAAGACTCCCGGTAAAAAAGGTTTTCCTGAGTTCCAAAAAGACAACCGTTCCGTTGAATACAAGACATCGGGATGGAAACTAGCATCAGACAGAAAGTCTATCACTTTCACTGATAAGAAAGGAATTGGAAAACTGAAACTAAAAGGGACGCGCGATTTGCATTTTTACTCGTTGACTCAAATTAAACGAGTCAGATTGGTTAAACGTGCAGACGGGTATTACGCTCAATTTTGTATTCAAGTTGACCGCTCAGAAGTGAGTGAAATTACTGGGAATACTATTGGATTAGATGTCGGACTGAAAGAGTTCTACACTGATTCTAGTGGCGTTGTCGTCGAAAATCCACGTTTTCTGGACAAGGGAGAGCGTAGGTTAAAGAAAGCCCAAAGACAAGTATCAAAACGAGTCAAAGGGTCGAAGAATCGGATGAAAGCTAGAGGGATTCTGGGTAAGTGCCATCTCAAGATAAGTAGGCAACGTAAAGATTTTGCGATTAAATTAGCAAGATGCGTAATCCAGTCAAACGACTGTGTAGCCTACGAGGATTTGAGAATCAAGAATATGGTGAAGAATCACTGTTTGGCGAAATGTATTAACGATGTTTCTTGGTATGTGTTCCGAGTTTGGTTGGAATATTTCGGCAAGGTGTTCGGAAGAATAACGATTGCCGTTCCACCAAACGGAACAAGCCAAGAATGCTCTAGTTGCGGAACGATTGTCAAGAAAAGTCTATCAACACGAACTCATGTTTGTAGGTGTGGGTGTGTTTTAGACCGCGACGATAATGCAGCTAGAAATATCCTCAGGAGAGGATTGAGTACGGTAGGGCATACCGGAACTTGGGGTAATACCCATAACGCTTGTGGAGAATTGACCGCTACTGATTTAGAAGTAATTCTCGATCGGCAAGTCAATTCGCTGAAACAAGAATCCTCGTGTATGAAAGACTGAGGAGTGTCAATCTGAAATGGGATCCACAAAGGGTGCATCTCAGTTTTGCATTTGTAGTAGTGCTGTCCCGCTCGCACTGTAAAAAAAAATATTTTTGCGAAAATGAGATGCTCCCTCCACAAAGTGCAGTGTTTTTAAAATGACCTTTGTGTGACAGACTAAATCTTCGCAAATTCTAATTTTCTGCTTGTTGCCGGATTAAGACTGCTGCTGTTTGAGAGTCTACTGGCTTTGAGAAAAAGAATCCCTGGGCGAACTCGCATTTTAATCCTTTGAGTATCGATAGTTGCGAGGCTTCTTCGACTCCTTCTGCTACTACATCCATTCCTAAATTGTGGGATAAAGTAACGATCGATCGCACAATTTCTGTGGGGTCGATGCCTCCTTTGCCGAGGTCGAAGTCGCCTCCCATCCTGCTGACAAAGGATCGGTCTATTTTTAAGGTATTGGTGGGGAAGCGGTGCAGGTAGGAGAGTGATGAATAGCCGGTGCCGAAGTCGTCGATGCACAGGTGTATGTTTCGGGCTCTAAGCTGCACCAGCATGGCTGTGACTGATTCGGAATTTTCTATGAGTACGCTTTCGGTAATTTCTAGCTTTAAACTGTTGCCGTCGAGGTGACTTTCTTCGAGAACTCGATCGATATATTCGATTAAATCTGGCTGAGAAAACTGTTTGACTGACAGGTTGACGCTGACGCTTAAGGGCGGGTTATTTTGAAATAGCTGCTGCCACTGGCGGATTTGCTGGCAAGCTGTGCGGAGTACCCAGCGGCCCAGCGGTACGATCAATCCGGTTTCTTCGGCTATGGGAATAAATTCGTTGGGCGAAACTAAGCCTCGTTCTGGATGCTGCCACCGCACCAGGGCCTCAAAACCGATAATTGTGTTATGGGCGATCGACATAATCGGCTGGTAGTGAATGATAAACTGGGGTGTTGGGGATAAGGGAGGTAAGCCCGATCGGGCTGATTGCGGAGAGTCTTCTTCTCTAGCGGGGTCTCTAATTGATTCGATCGCCCGTCGCAGGTCATTTTCTAACTGCAACAGCTTCAAAGCGTGGGCGTGCATGGAACTATTGAAAACTTCGTGTCGGGCTCTGCCGAGTTCTTTGGCGCGGTACATGGCTGTATCGGCGTCGCGTAGCAGGCTTGTCGGTTCCTCGTATTCGCCGGAGCTCAATGCAATGCCGATGCTGGCGGTGATAAAGACTTCGTGTCCGTCTAGCAGGATGGGGGAGGTGATTGTCTTTTGCAAGCGGTTGACTATGTTGGTAGCTTCATTTACGCCGTCGATGTCTTCGAGTAACAGCACAAATTCGTCTCCTCCGAGGCGGGCCACTGTATCTCCGACTCTGAGACAAGCTGTTAGACGCTGCGCGATCGCAACTAGCAGTTGATCGCCGATCGCATGGCCGAGGGAATCGTTGACTACTTTAAATCGATCTAAATCGAGAAACAGCACGGCAAATAAGTAGTCTTTGCGCCGTTTTGCTAGCCTCAGAGCGTGTTCCAGCCGATCGCTAAATAGCGATCGGTTGGGCAATCCGGTAAGGGCATCGTGAAAAGCGTCGTGCAGCAATTGTGCTTCGGCGAGTTTGCGCTGAGTGATGTCGTGGCAGTTGATCACGATGCCCTTGACTGCCGGATCGTGCAGTAAATTGGTGGCTACAGCTTCTACATAACACCAGGAACCGTTGCGGTGGAGCACTCTATACTCCAGGGGGCACTGGCTTGTTTTGGGGTTTTCAATGGCTTTGTGGAGGGTTTGGGCGATCGCGGCGCAGTCGTCGGGATGAACAGTCCCTAGGGCGCTGCGCCCGATCGCCTGGTGGGGCGCGTAGCCTAAAATTCGCTTGACGGAAGGGCTGATGTAGCGGAATATGCCCTCGGCGTCGAGAATGATCGTGATGTCTGTGGCGTTTTCAATCAGCGATCGAAATCGCTGTTCGCTTTGTCTGAGGGCTGATTCTGCCTGTTTGCGTCCGCTGATATTCAGGGCTACTCCGTCTATAATGATGTCCCCGTTTTTGTTTTTGGAAAATCTGGCGCTGTCTTGCACCCACTTGACTTCGCCTGAATTCAACAGGATACGGTACTGGCGATCGCAGGGCAACAGACTGGCACTCGATGCTGCGACGCTGCTGTCATAGGAACTTTTGTCATCGGGATGGATGATTTTGGTCAACTGTTCGGGGTACGCCATTGCTTCTTCTGGCCCGATCCCAGTAAGTTCGCGCACCCCCGGACTAATGTAGGGCATGGAGGTTGTGCCGTCTGGATGCAGCACGGCGCGGTAGACTGAACCGGGAATGTTGGCTGCCATTGTGGCTAGCTGTTGCTGGATGCCGCGGACTTCGGCTTCAGCGCGTTTGCGTTCTGCGAGTTCGGTTTGGGCTTGTTGGTAGAGTTCGGCTTGGTGGATTGCGATCGCACATTGATCTGCGATCGCTTTGAGTAGCGACAGTTCTTCGGCGCTCCAATAGCGATCGCGATCGCACTGATAGATACTAATTCCTCCCAAAAATGACTGACGGTAAAGCAGCGGTGCGATCGTGACGGTGCGAAACCCTACAAACTCTGCTGATGCTTGCAGGGACGGGCACAGGCCCGATAACTCTTCGATGACGACGGCTTCTCCTGCCGCGAGTTCGGTTTGGTAGTGTTGGGCAAATGTGCAATTTAGCCCGATGAGTCCTTGTTTCTCTGCGGCTTTGCTGATATGGCGGACTACAATCCTGCCTTCAGCATCTGGCTGCAAGATCGCGCAGCCGCTGATTTCGAGAGATTCGTGCAGTTGATCTGCGGTAGTTTGCAGCACTTCGTCGAGTACCAGGGTTTCGCGCATGGCTTGGATGATGCGGTTGACGATCGCCTCACGAGTCGCTTGCCGCTGAATTTGGGCGATCGCGAATTGTTGCTGGCGGCGCATTTTGTATTCTTGGAGCGATCGTTCTAATACTGTTGGCAGCCTAAACAGCCGCCCTTTTAATACAAAATCGTTCATGCCGGCTTTGATGCACTCAACTGCCGCTTCTTCTCCCAAACTTCCCGTTACTAAAATAAATGGTATTTCTTGCCCTAATTCCTGCATTAATTTCAACACTTCTAAACCGTTAAACCCAGGGAGGCGGTAATCTGACAGCACTGCGTCGTACTTGCAATTGTGGATCAGTTGTCTGCATTCTGTTGCTGTTTCGGCAGTATCGTAGTTAAAATTTACTCCCCCCGCTTCTAACGCGAGCACTATTAATTCCAGATCTTCCGCCATGTCTTCGACAATCAACAATTTTAACGTTGATTCTGATACTGTTTTTAGTAAATAGTTTGTCTGAGTTCTATCTAACATACGGTATTGTGGAGTATTAAATTTGTTGTTCGTTTTTGGGCTAGATTTCATTTATTAAATTGAGTATAGTTAAGTTTGTATCACTGTTTTTAGTTAGATTTTTAATGCTTTAGCAATATTAATGATGTTTTGATGACATTGATTTAGCACGTGCAACGGAGGGCTGGCAGAACCGACTGTTACTTATTGAACTGTATAATAGTTTTCAATTATAAATTAAGAACTACTATAGCATCGAAGGCGAAGAGTGACGTATGTCTGGTAATAGGTAATGAATAATGTGCCAGAAAGCTTTTGAACAGCAAGCTTTTCGGTGATTGCCGATTACCTTTTTCCCGATTACCCAAGCGTACCCGATCTTTCTGAGAACTGCTATATACTGGTCACTTGCGAATCTACATTGCTGTTTGAGATTGTTTGCCTAGTTTAAAGTAGAACGTGGCTCCTTGACTAGGTATGCTTTCTGCCCAAATCGTGCCGCCGTGGCGGTGAATAATCCGCCCGACGATCGCCAAACCGATCCCCGTACCTTCAAATTCTCTCTGGGAATGCAGCCTCACAAAGGCTCCAAAAAGTCGATCGGCATATTCCATCGGAAAACCCACGCCGTTATCCTTGACAAAAATCGTTCCATCAGGTAAGGAATCAATAACTATTGTAGCCGGAGTGCGTCCGCGGCTGAACTTGACGGCGTTGCTAATCAAGTTGCTGAACACCTGTTGCAGCAAGGTGGGATCTCCCATCACCGTCGGCAAATCTCCGACGGCAAATTCAACGCTGTCGGGAGTTGGGCCCAGATCTCCGGCTGTTCGGGGTTTAGTCAATTTAATCGCAGTTTGCACCAGGCGGGTGAGATCGATCGGAATTTGCACTAACTCGGTGCGGCCCACCCGCGAAAGAGCGAGTAAACCGTCAATCAACAAACTCATTTTTTGGCTGCTATCATCAATCACTTCCATGTAGTGAACGATTTTAGGATCGTTCAAGATTTCAGTTGATTCTAAGCGTTGTTTCAAAGCATTAACAAAACCTGAAATATGGCGTAAAGGAGCGCGGAGATCGTGGGAAACAGAATAGCAAAAAGATTCTAATTCTTGATTAGCAGCCTCTAATTGCTCAGTGCGTTTCGACAAAGCTTGTTTTGTCTCAACCAACTCAGTGATATCGCGAGAAGTGCCAATTAAAGCATAAACCTCGCCATCGAGATTCCTGAGAGGAATTTTAAAAGTGTCGAAGTAAACAGTATCGCCGGACAATACAAATTTTTCTTGCAAGTGTAGAGTTTCACCTGATTCAAATACCAGCAAGTTTTCACGCACAAATTTTGTGACAACTTCAGGGGAAAAACACTCAGACACGGTTTTTCCTTGCATTTCTTTTCGGCTGTTGAACC
Organism: Microcoleus sp. PH2017_05_CCC_O_A; assembly: GCF_020738785.1. NCBI lineage: Bacteria > Bacillati > Cyanobacteriota > Cyanophyceae > Oscillatoriales > Microcoleaceae > Microcoleus > Microcoleus sp. PH2017_05_CCC_O_A. Next base: position 54,022 of record NZ_JAEQCB010000011.1, read on the forward strand.
CTGCCATTTTTGCCAAAGGTTGATTGACAAAAACCTGACGCATATCTTCGCGTTCTACAACAAAAATGTGATCGGGTAAAGCATCAAAAAAAGTTTCAAGTTCGGCGGTACGCTGGGCAACTTGAACTTCTAAAGTTTCGTAGAGCTGTTTGAGTTCTTCTTCGGCTCGTTTGCGATCGCTGATATCTTGACCGATGCCGATGTGTCGGCCGTCGGAGAGACGAATATTTGCCCAAGTAGTGTCAATTATTCGCCCGTCTCTAACTGTTGTTTTGAAGTCTTTCCAGTTCTCAGTTGCTGCTTGGATTTCATCCAAAACGTATTGGCGGTATTCTGCCTGCGGGTAGCATTCGGCAAAGATATCGTAGTTTTTGAGTTCTGCAAAACTCCAGCCCAGCACTTTTTCCCAGTAGCGGTTTACCCACTCTATTTCACCGCTATGTCCCAAGAATGATAGCATGACTGGCACGTTGTCGAAGATTGTTTGCAGCACTTCGTTTTGCTCTTTTAAGGATTCTTCGGCTTGTTTGCGTTGCGTAGCTGCCGCCACGGCATCGCTGATGTCGAGTATCGAACCGATAATTTGCTGAATTTGTCCCCCTGGGGTTCTTTTGAAAATTGTCGATCGATCGTGCACCCACCGCCATTCGCCGTTTTTGTGTTTGATTCTGTAGTCAGTGTCATTTGTAGCGTGAGGGTTGGTGCTGTTTTCCAGCAACTGCATACTTGCACTTAACTTGTGCAGATCCTCGGGGTGAACTAAGCTAGAAATAGCTTCTGTACCCAACTCTTGCATTTCTTGGGGAGTGTAGCCCAGGATGGCTGTGACGGCTGCATTGGCATAGATATTTTGCTGTGCTTCTGTGTCGTAAATGTACAGAAAGTTCGGGAGGGTTGTAACAATGCTTTCTAAAAGTTGTTGCTGTTTTTGCAGCTCTAATTCAGCTTGTTTGCGCTGTGTCAAATCCAGCACAAAACTCACCCCAACTTCCTGGCTTCCTTCTAAAAATGCAGCGCCTAGCAGCACCGGAACGCGGCTGCCGTCCGAGCAGATGTATTCTTTTTCATAGGGAATAGCTGTGGTGGTAACTGTCATTTCTGCAAGTTTTTGTTCGTCTAGGCTGCGGTACTTTGGCGGTGTCATTTTTAGCCAGCTAATTTTTTTTTCAAGCAAATCGTGTCTTGTGTATTTTACTAGGTTTAAAAAAGCTTGATTTGCGTCGGTAATCTGACCATTAATTTCCCAAAAAAAGATGCCGATAATATTAGAGTTAACTACGCGCCTAAACCTAGCTTCGCTTTGACGCAACTGAGCTTCGACTTGTTTGATTTCTGTGATGTCCCGGGTGATGCTTAAAACTGTTTCTACTGAATTGTCCTCAGCAAATTCGGGAATTACTCGACTTTGATAGTATTTTGTCCCATCGGGAGTGGGAAAGTCAAATTCGATGGTTTCTTGTTTGCCGGTGCGACAAACTTTGACACACGCTTCGTCCCACAGGTTGCAAATGTGGGGGGACATTCCTAATTCTTTGTTGCTTTTGCCGATAAATTCTGAGGGGGGTTTTCCGGTGGCTCGTTCGACTTCTTTGTTGACGTAAAGGTGGCGCAGTTCTCGATCGAACCGCGCTATGATATCGGTAGCATTTTCCGCGAGGGCGCTGAAGGCCTGTTGGCGCTGGCGAAGTTGTTCTTGAGTGCGGTGCTGTTCGGTGATGTCTGTGGCAAAAGACAGAATTGAAACTAATTTTCCTTCTGCATCGATTAGTGCAGAATTGTACCACTCGCAGTAAATTACTGAGCCATCTTTGGTAGAGTTGCGGTTGCGGCAAACGTTGCGGGGTTCTCTGCTGTAAAACATTTGATTTGCCGCAGCGCTGACTTGCTCGAAGTCTTCTGGATAAATTATTGAGCATTCGTGCCAGTATTGGCCGATTATTTCTGCTGCACTCCAGCCAAATATTTGTTCGGCCATTGGCGACCACCGCACTACCCGCAGTTCGCTATCCCACTCTAGAACTGCCATTGGCGAGTTTTCTAGGTGAAATTCCCGCTGCGAGTTGGCTTGTTTTATTTTGGTTTGAAGTTGCTGGCGGAGTTCCTTGGCTGCGACAAAGCGCTCGCTGATTTCCTGTGCGTTTGCGGCGCCGGCTTTGGCTATCTGAGCAATGGTTTCTGCTGTTTGTTTTTCGAGTTCGTTCCAAGCGAGTTCGAGGGCTGATTCCACCTCCTCTAGCTCAGTGATGCTGTTCTGAAACAGTGCGGCACTTTCCACTGGAATTTCAGGCATATTTTTGACAGTTAAGCAAGTGTTAGGTTGAGACTTTTAAATTAAACTTTAACAATTAAAAATGTGTAGTTTATTGTTAAATTATACATTTTTACTTTTTAATTTGTGCGTGGCGCCGATTTTGAGTGGCGGCGGTGCTATTAAAGACGGCAGGTATAGGTTTAGCGTGCAGATCGGCACTTGCGATCGATCGCCCCAAAACTCTCCTCACCCAAGTACGGGCGCACTCTGCTCTGTATATTTTTGCACAGGATTGTGTTCCCGTGGCGTCGAAATAATACTGAGGCAGATCTGTGCGCGAGCCGATCGCGCATCCGTAGTAGAGCATTGGGTGTGCCGATCGCCAGCAAGAAGAGCGCGGCGGGGGAAAACTAACCCAGGGAAGTCAATTATTAGCCACCAGTGGCCCAAATGGTCGATCGATCTTGTTTGCGAACTCTGCCGGTGTGAAGTGAAAACCGTCCCTAGCCGACAAATACTCCCAAGTCGGTTTCGTCAATAAACAGCTAAAATATAATAGACCTCTTGCAAAAATCCTTTTAACCAAATTTTGGGACGGGCTAGAAGCCCATCCCACAAGAAAAAAGATTTTTGTGGGATGGGCTTCTAGCCCGAATCTTAAAGTTATTCAGTCTTTATAGGTCTCTTATGACTGCTGCTACATCAGTTAAAACTCAGTACGAAGCTGTTATCGGTCTCGAAACTCACTGTCAATTGAGTACGAATACTAAAATTTTCTCCAGCTCTTCTACAGAATTTGGTAATGCTCCAAATACTAACATTGACCCAATTTGTATGGGGATGCCTGGAGTGTTGCCAGTATTAAATCAAAAAGTGCTGGAGTATGCAGTGAAGGCAGGGCTAGCTCTCAACTGTCAAATTGCACCTTATAGTAAGTTTGACCGCAAGCAATATTTCTATCCCGATTTGCCAAAAAATTATCAAATTTCTCAGTTCGATTTGCCGATCGCCATTAACGGTTCGATAGAAATTGAAATGGTAGACGAAACGGGCAATTCTACTAGAAAAAAAATCGGAATCACTCGCTTGCACATGGAGGAAGATGCAGGGAAATTGGTTCACGGCGGTAGCGATCGCCTCAGCGGTTCTACTTATTCAATGGTAGATTACAACCGCGCCGGCGTGCCTTTAATCGAAATTGTTTCGGAACCGGATTTGCGAACGGGCGCGGAAGCTGCCGAGTACGGTCAAGAATTGCGCCGGATCGTGCGTTATATCGGTGTCGGCGACGGGAATATGCAGGAAGGTTCCCTGCGCTGCGACGTGAATATTTCGGTGCGCCCCGTTGGCAGAAAAGAGTTCGGCACGAAGGTGGAAATTAAAAATATGAACTCTTTTAATGCGATCGAACGGGCGATCGATTACGAGATCGAGCGGCAAATTCAAGCGATCGAAAATGGCGAAACCATCATCCAAGAAACGCGGCTTTGGGATGAAAACAAGCAGTGTACTTTCAGTATGCGGATTAAGGAAGGTGCGAGCGATTACCGCTATTTCCCGGAACCGGATTTGCCTCCGATCGAAGTTTCGGCAGATCAACTGCACGATTGGAAAGCTCAACTGCCGGAATTGCCAGCAGAAAAACGATACCGCTACGAAACTCAACTAGGTCTTTCTCCCTACGACGCGCGGGTTTTGACTGACGACAAAGCGGTGGCTGAGTATTTTGAAAAGTCGATCGCCGCCGGTGCTGTGGCTAAAGGCGCTGCGAATTGGGTGATGGGCGATATCACTGCTTATCTGAAAAATGAGAAACTGGCGATCGCACAAATTCCTTTCCAACCGCAGGATTTGGCCGAACTGCTGGGGCTAATTGATGCTGGCACGATCAGCGGCAAAATCGCTAAGGATATTTTGCCGGAGTTACTAGCAAACGGCGGTTCGCCTCAGAAGTTGGTTGAAAGCAAGGGTTTGATTCAAATTTCTGATACAGGGGCGATCGATCGCGCGATCGATGCAGTGTTGGCCGCCAATCCCAAGGAGCTCGAACAGTACCGGGCTGGCAAAACTAAGCTGCTGGGCTTTTTCGTCGGCAAGGTGATGAAAGAAACAGGCGGCCGGGCAGATCCCAAATTGACCAATGAGTTGCTGGCAGCCAAGCTTAACAGCCCAGCCTAAGCAGTCGTTAAAGGAGTCGTGTAGCGGATAGAGTGGCGGGCGATCGGTTTTTCCTGAGCCCGTCCTTCCCGCTTCATGGTAACTTTACAATTAAGTATACATTTCTTGACAATATCTTCACATTTAGGGGTATCACCCCTCATGCCTGTTGTGTTATATTCTGTTATGTAGATGCACCCTGATGGCAAGGAGAGTTACTTCCGTAGCTCTCTCTTTTTTTTGTCTTTTTTTTGTGGGACACGGACGTGAAAATACGGATGAGCGGTTTCTGGAAGGTTTCAATCGTGGTATCGTGTAGCGGATAGAGTAGCGGGCGATCGGTTTTTCCTGAGCCCGTCCTTCCCGCTTCATGGTAACTTTACAATTAAGTATACATTTCTTGACAATATCTTCACATTTGGGGGTATCACCCCTCAGTCCTGTCGTGTTATATTCTGTTATGTAGATGCACCCTGATGGCAAAGAGAGTTACTTTCGTAGCTCTCTCTTTTTTTGTCTTTTTTTTGTGACTACGGTCGTAAAAATACGGATCGCAAGATTCTGGCTGGACAAATGCCGAATAATCGCAGCAGGAAAATGCTAAAGACAGTCAGAAATAGACAATAAGAAGCTGGCAATCTTGATATGTAAAGGTTTGAGGCGTTTGGGCTAGCTATACTTCTTCATGAAAATTTTATATAAGATGGTGTCACCCCTCATCCCTAATGTGTTATAGTCTGTTATGTAGATGCACCCTGATGGCAGGGAGAGTTACTTCCGTAGCTCTCTCTTTTTTTTTGTCTTTTTTTGTGGGGCACGGACGTGAAAATACTGATGAGCGGTTTCTGCTTGGAAGAATCCCGAATTGTGGAACCGCGAGGACGCTTGTCACGAAGGAAGATACCTGAAGCAACTGCCAATCTTCAGCCCGCAAGGTTTAAATCGTTGCGCCAGCTATACTTTTTCATCAAAGCCTGACAAACTGGGCTTCGCCCCTCATTCTCAATATGTTATATCATGTTACAGAGATGCACCCTGATGGTCGGGAGAGTTACTGAGGTGACTCTCCTTTTTTTGTCTGAATGGGGAGAATGGGAGAGGGGACAATGGCGAGAGTTGGCCATACTGATTGCCGATTACCCATTAGCAATTACCCATTAGCAATTACCCATTAGCAATTACCCATTAGCAATTACCGCTGGAAGTCGATTAATATCAACTTGAGTTATTAAGTGATTTTGACAGCATGAGCGAACAAGCTAGCGAGCTAATCAAGCAAGGGATTTTGCAATATCAGGCGCACCAATTTGAGGCGGCGCTGGATTCTTGGCAGGAAGCCCTGACGCTGTATCGCTCAATGGACGATAAGCGCCGATCGGGTGCAGCGTTGGGTAATATGGGCGTGGCTTACGAGGCGCTCTTGAATTACGATCGCGCGATCGACTGTTATCAGCAGCATTTGGTGTTAGCGCGGGAAATTGGCGATCGCCGGGGCGAGGCAAATGCTTTGGGAAATCTGGGCAATGCTTGCTGTGCCCTTGAAGATTTTTCTGGTGCTATTGATTACCAGCAGCAGCGTTTGGCGATCGCGCGAGAGACTGGCGACTTTCGCGGAGAGTTGGAAGCTTTGGGCAATTTGGCCCTGGCTTGCGATGCTAATGGAAATTTGCCCGATGCGATCGAGTGTTATCAGCAGCAATTGTCGATGGCGCGCGCCCACCAGGACGATCGCGTTGAGCGCAGTGCTCTCAAGAGTTTGAAGCTGGCTTACAAATATTTAGCCGATTACGAGAAAGCCGACGAGTACCGACAGCAGCAATTGGCGATCGTGCGGGAACTGTTTTTAACCGACAAACATCATGATTTTGTCCAACTTGCAGAAACAGTTGGTTTGAATCCCGTCGAAGATTTTGCCGGAGCTGATTTAAGGAATTTTGACTTGAACTACGCTGATTTGAACGGTGCAGATTTACGCGAAACCAACCTCCAAGGTGCAGATTTGACCTTGGCAGATCTCAGCGGTGCTTTGCTGAGTTCTGCTATTTTAATTGATGCTACTTTGTGCAATGCTAATTTGCGGGATGCTGAACTCAGCAGTGCCAATTTAAGCGGTGCAGATTTGCGAACCAAGCTGCCGAGGGCAAATTTAACCGGTGCAAATTTAACCGGGGCTAATTTGAGCAGTGCTTATTTACCGAATGCAATTTTAGTTAATGCGAATTTGACAAACACTGATTTCAAAAATGCTGACTTGAGCGGTGTTGATTTGAGCGGTGCAAATTTAAACGGTGCAGATTTAAGCCGCGCTGATTTAAAAAATGTGGTAGTGGAGAATGCGAGGTTTGTTGGTTGTTTGGGGATTTCGGAAGGGGTCAAAGTTGAGTTGACGACGCGGGGCGGGATTTTCGAGTAAAATAGGAATGTTGGTAATTGTAGAGGGGAATAAAAGCTATGACTGCCGTAACTGCAAAACGATTCTCGATCGCCGAATATGACCGTTTGGCAGAACTGGGATTTTTTGAATCCGATAACCGATTTGAATTGATTCGCGGAGAAATTATCAAAATGGCTGCTAAAGGTAGGCTTCACTCGGTTTGTAATACTCTTTTAGTTGAGGAGTTAATCATTTTACTGGCAAGACGCGCTCGCGTGCGCGTACAGGAACCGATTATTTTGTCAGATGATAGTGAACCAGAACCTGATGTGGTTATTGCCCGCCGTTCTGACAATTATGTATCTTCTCACCCCCTAGCTGCTGATATTTTGTTGGTAATTGAGGTTTCTGATTCGACATTGAAGTACGATCGGAGAACGAAGTTATCTCTTTACGCTGAATCGGGAATTTCTGATTATTGGATATTTAATTTGGTAGAGCCTCAACTGGAAATGTACAGCGAACCTTATCAGAAACAAACAGGTGGTTTCGATTATCGAGTCAAACGAGTGGTTTTGCCGAATGAGGTTGTGGTAATTCCAGGTTTCCCAGATTTGTCTCTCGATTTATCTGCGGTATTTCCGGCGCAGATGGGTGAGTAGACTTGAATTGCATTCATTTACAGACTATCTGGAAATTATCTGCGTTTATCTGTGTTCATCAGCCCTGCATCTGCGGTCGATCTATCAATCAAAGATTTATGCAATCTTATCTAGTGAAGGTGCCGATCGATCGCCCGAATTGATGGTATAATCCAAAAGTGCGATGGCTAAGCCCCGGCTTGTGCCTACGAACTACTCAGCAAAATACCACTATGCCCGCTGAAAATCTCACCTCGCCAGGCCAAAATATCCAGTTATCGGGTATCAGTTGGCAAACCTACGAAACCTTGCTCGCCGAATACATTGACCGGCCGCTGCGGCTGAAATACAATGGTGGCAATCTAGAGATTCTGGAACCTTCACCAGAACACCAATTTTACAAAACAATAATCGGCAGATTTGTGGAAACCCTGGCTGAAGAATTCGGACTGAACATTGCAGCCGTCGGTTCCACAACTTTTAAGCGTCCAGAACTCAGCAGTGCAGAACCAAATGAATGTTTTTACATCCAGAATTTATCTGCAATTAAAGGAATAAAAAGAATTGACACGAAGGAAAGTCCGCCACCTGATTTAGTAGTGGAACTCGATCTCACGAGTTACTCGGAAAATAGCTTGCAAGTTTATGCTGATGTCGGCGTGCCGGAAGTTTGGATTTATAACGGCGAACGCCTGATTATCAATAGATTAGAAAATAGAGCATACGTTTCGTGCGATCGCAGTTTAGCATTTCCCACTGTACATATTTTAGAAATTGTCGGGTTTTTGCAACAGGCGGAAACAATGGATTATTTAGAATTAGTTCAAGCATTTCGGAATTGGGTAAAAAACCAAATACTACCAACCAATTAAGCTAAGGTGCATCACGGGTGTCAATCGATTTTAGATTTTAGATTTTAGATTTTAGATTGACCCCACGGATAAATTTGGGGGAAGAGAGGATTTTAGATTTTCGATTTGGGATTGATTCACGATAAATTATCAAAATCATCAGAGATAAAATTTTGCTTAAGAGTTTTGCTCAAGAGTGATAAAATAAAATAAAGCACTCGTCAAAATCTCCATCACAGTCTGGCAGAGCCAGCACTTCTACCGATATGCGATCGCTAGAGTCTCACAACAAATACCCAGATTGCTTGTGGATGCAACTAGAAGCAATTCCAGTGCCATCAGTTGCAGCCCAAACCCAGCAGCTTGACATTCACTTGAGCCTCAATTTTAACGAGCATTGGGAACCGCTGCTGGGCGGCCGCGTTAAATTTGGTCTGCAAGGCGGAACGCTCAAACTAAATCTGGAAAACTGCGAAATTCCGGTAGCATCGCGTCAATTAGTGGGTGATTTTGAGCTGTCGCCCATCGACAGCAGTACAGAGATTTTGTCAACCGAAAGTCAGCGGAAAGTCCGAGACAACGAGAAGGTGGAAAAAATCCAGGAAACTGACTGCACGTTTTGTCATGTTTCCACAATCGGCGACGATACAAAACCCGCTTGGATTTTTTCATTAAAACGGGGAAAACCAATATTAAAAGGTTTGCTAAAAAGTGTTAAACTGGGAGAATTTCCCGCCAAACCATTGCGGATTGCAGCGGCTTTTGAAGTTGCGAAAGAAGATATTTATCTCACAGATGCGGAGGGTTTGTGGCCGCACGATATTACGCCAAATCAACATTCGGTTTTAGAAAGAATCCTGACTGTATATTTAGCAAATAAGCTCCAACCGGCTCTCAGTTGGGCGCTATTGTCTTACAATTTGCCTGCGGTGGAACAGCCTGAGGTGGAAATTATCGCGCCAGCCGAAGCCGAGTTGCAGGAAATGGTCGATCGCATTATAGCTGCTGAAACCGATGATTTTGTAGAACTGGCAACAATCGCCAATCTCAATCCCGCACTGGATTTCGCGGGCGGTAGCTTGCGCGGGACAAGTTTAAGTGCAGTGGATTTTAGTAGTGCAAATCTCCCGGCGGCAAATTTCCGGGGTGCAAACTTAAACGATGCCGATTTCAGCGACGCCAACCTGCAAAACGCCAAATTTGGCGGTGCAGATTTGAGTGGCGCTTTCCTCGGAAATGCAGATTTGAGCGGTGCAGATTTGTACCGCGCCAGTCTGGCTTTAGCAAACCTCAGCGGTGCCGATTTTAGTCGCGCAAATCTGCTCGAAGTTAACCTAACAAATGCTAATTTCAGCGGTGCGAATGTCAAGTCAGCGAGGTTTGGGAATAACTCGGGACTTGCGGAAGATGTCAAGCTAAATTTACAGCAGCGGGGAGCAATTTTTGAGGATGTTTAGCCCGTAAATGCCAGATCCCGTTCATCCATCCGCATCCATCGTGGCACGGGCCCAAAAGCCTGTGCGATAGATCGGTTCAAAAAATATCGCTCGCGTTTCTTAAACTTTTTGTGGCTTTGGCTAATAAATTTACAATTCTGCTGTAGAGCTATTGAGCGATCGCCTGACTCGATTCAATCTTTGCAGGCGAAGCTGTTCTGCCAGTAGCGTATTAATTTCTCCTAATTCTAAATTGACTTCTTGAACCTCCATACGAGTTCGGCGGAGGTTAGCTAGCAAACGTTTAGATGTTTCTGGATCGGGGATGCGCGGTTGTTTATTCATGGCAAGTTGTATTCCATCTTAACTTCTTCAATACTACGCTCCAGTGCCGGAATCCTTGCTTGGGTTCGTGCTATAGCTCGTTCTAGTAATTGTAGCATATCACCAGAGGCAACAGGTTGAGCTTGGGCAATTTGAAGCTGGATAGTAGATAGTTGAGAGTAGGAAGATTCAGCATCATCGGCTGCACTTTTCATTTCATCTAGTGCCGCAATCGTTGCCTCGGTCTCTCCAAATAGTTCAAAAATGGTTAATTCCAAGGCAGAAGCTTCATTAACAATATCTAAAGCCTGCTGTTTTAATTGATTTATAATTTCAGTAGTTCTTGATGGTAAATCAGCCATATTTACACCCCTAAAATTAAGTTATTGCCATAAAAATTTAACATACCATAGTGTAATCGATCAACATCCGAAGCAGTTCACAATCATACATACCGAAATCCTTTTCATCCATCAGCGTCCATCGTGGCACGAACCCAAAAGCCCGTGTTCCCGAATCGGTTCAAAAAAGAGCGTGAAGCGAAGCTATCTTCCCGCAAGGGTTCGGTGAAGGGTAGGGAATCGCCCTCAAAAAGAGCGATGGCTACGCCCGGGCCCCGGCCTACGCACTTCACCAAAACAAATTATCCCTCATCCTCCGATTTCACAGGAGCACGCCCAGAAATCACAATAAATCCTACCGACTCAAGAGTTAGGTGCGGGTGGCGAATTCCCGCTAAAACCGCTTGACTCAACAAACTTTCGGTACTAATTTCATCAGCCAAAACTGATTCTAAAAGTTGTTCCGATTTAGAAAGTCGATTCAAACGTAATTGCAATTGATTTACCCGATTTTTGAGTTGAATTGCAGCACTGGTAGCAGAATTATTGCACATTTCGACAAAAGCCTCGCGCCCGCGCAGCAATTCCTCCGATACCACCCGCCCCTTCTGACAAAAATCATCCCAATCCAGGGAATCTACAAAATTGTCAATCAGCGATGTGCGATTTTTAGACAAATTGTAATCCCGATTTGGGCCGCCTTTCCCCTTATAACCGCGCTGCAAGATTGCCAAAACTTCCGCCTCTTCTACCAGAGACATTTGTTCGCTGCGAGCATCTACATACACAGTTTCAAAAATTGGCAAAAACAGAGCATCAGCGCGCCGTTGCAAAGCTTTTAAGTTGTAATTTTCGATGTTTTGTGCTTGCAAAATTTGAGCAGCAGGCTGCACATCAGTCTGAATTGAATAATTAAACTGAAAGCCAAACCATTCCTTCCCTTCCGCAGCATCCCAACTTTCATCGTGACGCCACATCGCAAAAGCTTGACCCCGATCGTCCCAGCGAACATAGGCGCCCAGTGCATCAATTAATCCCTCGCCAGTTCGATAAAGAACGACATCGGTATTTTGATGAGCAATACGCCGATTGTAACTACCGTATTGCTGACAATAGGGAACTAATTGAGTTGTCAAATCCTTGGAGGGAATTAAGGTTTTTTGAGTAGGTTGATAGCGCACCAAACCAGAGATACTGGGATGTTCGACTTGTTTGAAATGGAGGGCTTGACACAACCAACCTTCCGCCGCCCGCTGCATTTCTTTATGGCGTGCGTCGCAGTTGTCGAGGGATTCAAAATACTGAGATGCGCTGTCATCAAGAATATCAATTTCATCGAGGGCGTATTGTTCATCGATTTTGATTTTCTCTTGTTCGATTTCAGTTTTAATCGATTCAAGTTCGCTTGATAGGCCTTTTGCTCCTTCAGTAAACAACTTTTCTTCAAGTGTAATCAGTTTGGTTTCGGCATAAAACTGAAGGCTGGCGATCGATTTGTTGAAGATATCAAACCCGTTTTTTAAGACTTGAAACCAAGCTTCGTGGGGGCTATCGGGCATATCCGGGCCTGCAAACAAACAAAATTGCACTCCCATTTTGCTACCAATGCGATCGACTCTGCTGAGTCTTTGTTCTAGCTGGTTGGGAAACCACGGTAAATCGAAGTGGACTAACCAATCTATAAATTGTAGGTTGACGCCTGTTTCTGCCGATCGATCGCACACCAAGACAAAACAATGCGGTTCAGTCTTAAACCGATGGAGATTCGCCTCCACATCATCCGCTGATTTGGTCATGTCATGACTGGCGATCGCCTTTTTACCAAAGATTTTAGCTAAATTTTCCGCAATCTCTTGACAAGTCGTCGTAAAACTGGTGAAGATCGCAATTTTCGGGAAACGTTCGCCCGGAATCGGCCGTTTAATTTGCTGTTGAATTCTGGAGAGCAAATCGCGAGGATTGCTGTGATATTCGCGCGGAACCTTCAATGCAACTGCGAGAAATCGCAAAATAGCGATTCGTAACAAACCCAGTCGATCGAACCCTTCCTCGACCTTTGACACAGTGTTGAGCAAGGTTTCCAGCAGTTCCCTTTCTTCGGAAAACAGCGCAGTTCTGGTCAAAATTGCGGTGTCGCTTTGTCCAAATTCGCGATCGAGCTCTGGACTAGATTTTTTCTGCAAGCGAGCTTTGATAACCCGTTCCAAAACATTCAACCAAGTACCGGAAGCGCGGAAAAACAGCAGAAAAATTCTCTGATATTCGCTAGATTTGGGAGCAGCAGCGCGCCATTTATCGAGTACAGTTTGAATTTCAGACCAGGCGAGATTTTTCTTCGGTTTCTTTGGTTTTTAGGCTTTTTTCTAATTCCTTTGCCAATGCGATTAAATAATCATCTTTAGCAAAAAGAGTGCGAAGTTGAGCAAGTTTTGTTTGCAAAACAGCAGGCTGTGTTGTCTCTCGGAAATCGAGTAAAGTTCGACCAATTTCTTGACGGTTCTGCACCTGTGCTTTGAAACTTTGTAAATCGTCAACACGGTAGGTTGTGGGGTCTAGCAAGTGCAGCATCGTGAGAAAATCTTGCTCGCGGCCGATGACTGGCGTTGCAGATAATAACAATAAATTTTTGCTTTTATGAGCTAGTTTCTGGCAGAGTTCAAAGGATTGTTGTTGATTGCGATCGCTCGAATTAGCCATGGCTGCGAGTTCTTGCGCTTCATCAACAATCAAAAAATCTAGGTTAGCATTGCGGCTAATTTGATTGATTTCGCTCAAAGAAACAAGCTGCACTCGATCGGCAAAATGAGACAAATAGAATTTATTTTCTAACTCTTGCCGCCACTGTTCGAGCAGGTATTTGGGAACGATTACCACAGCGCGCCCGTTAGCATCGTCTAGCAAGAATTGGCGGAGAATTGTTCCCGCTTCTACTGTTTTCCCCAGTCCAGCTTCATCTGCCAACAAATAGCGCACGATTGGGTCTTCTAGGACGCGCCGCACGACTTCAACTTGGTGCGGGTACAGGTCTATGTTAGCAGAAATTAAGCCCGTCATGCCGCGACTGACGGCGCGCTGTTCGATCGCAGATTGGACAAAAGCCAAACGGCGATCGTGAAAATAGGGAGTTTCTTGGCCTTTAACCGCTAAAATGTCGATCGGATCGGCGATCGGGATATTGCAGCGAACGTAAAGCTCGGCTTCGACAGCTTGCAAACTTTGGCTGTCGGGGAGGTCAATTTCGTACTCTAGTTTATCTTCATCCCAGTCATAAACTCGGCCAATTATCCACCTTTCCTGACTTGTACTCCAGAGGTAGCAGCGGGTTTGACGCTGAAGTCGGGCTTCTTGTAGCAAACTGAGGGGTACAGTTTTGCGGATGCGGTTTTTTACTGAGCAAAAATATTCAACTATGGCATCGGGGTGGGATACCTCGACAACTTTTCCGATTCCCATATCGTTTTTGGGCGATCGAACTAATGAACCAACATCAATCATAATTTTAGCCTGACAATATCTGTTAGAATACACTAACGCCTGAGGGAATAGAATAACATTAGATATGAGATTTATTGCATAAATTTTTGATGGATAGGTAAACCGCAGATATCCGGCAGATTAACACAGATAAACGCAGATAATTTTAAGAATTGATAACAAATGAAAGCAATCTTATCTGTTGATTGAATATAATTACGATCGCCCAAAAATAACGGTGGGATTCCCCGATTCCCATTTGGGGTATTTCTGCATCACACTGGCGTAAATTTCCGAGTCAGTGAAGGCTGTCAACCAAGCTTGTAGGGGAATCCAAGGCTGTTCGTTGAACCAAATTTTATCGGTATGGGCGAATTGACGGACAAAAGGTGCGATCGCCATATCAGCCAATGCTACATTATTACCAAACAAATATTTATTCTTGATTAACTTAGCATTGAGTTTCCCCAGATATAAAGCACATTCATCGCGATGTGCTTGAGCATCAACACCAGCATAACGCTCAGGGTATTTATAACGGTCAAGATGATATTTAAACCCATAATCAAATTGAGAGATAAGTTCCAGCATTTCTGCAACAGAACCTTCCTTTGGCCTCAACCATTTTTCAGGATCGTGTTGTTCCAACGCCCACAACATGATATCGATACTTTGATCGAGTACGCGCCCGTCAACATCAATCAATATCGGTACTGTACCTTTCGGAGATACATCTAACATTTCTTGTGGTTTGTCTCGCAAAACAACTTCCCGCAACTCACACGCGCGATCGCTAATCATCAGCGCTAAACGTGCGCGCATAGCATAGGGACAACGGCGGAATGAATATAAAATTGGATATATTGGTGACATATAGTCATTGGGCATTGGGCATTTCTTGGTACGTAGTTGCGCTTCAGCGCTCTTGGGGCCCAAGCCCAACAACATAC
>NZ_JAEQCB010000100.1:0-17666 GCF_020738785.1 Microcoleus sp. PH2017_05_CCC_O_A
GATAGTTCCAGCAGTTGTATTTTTCGTGCCTTTTGCTGTAATTCTCTGTTTGAATTTATGGAGGAAATGTAGAGTTACAGAAGGCGATGACGATAATCATAAATGAATCTTTAAGACTCAATATTGTTAGGGTTTTTCGCATTTAAATTGTGGATTTGGGACGGGCTAGAAGCCCATCCCACAAGAGGTTTTTGATTTTTTATACACAATTTGAATTGTATATTTGGGACGGGCTAGAAGCCCATCCCACAAGAGTTGGAGAAGCCCATCCCACAAGAGTTGGAGACGGCGGTTGAAACCGCGTCTGCACAAACGAAACCCGAGCTCAGAGGGGTTGGAGGCGAGGGTTAGAATTTCCCGTCAACTGCTGACACGCAGCGTTCGCAAATTACCGGATGTTCGATCGACTCTCCGACATGAGTAGAGTAGTTCCAGCATCGATCGCACTTTTGGCCGTCTGCTTTAACTACACCAATCGCCAACTCTGGAGATTGGTAACTGTACGGCAATTCCTGCATCACTGCAACAAGTAGCGCAGTTCGTCTACACCGTTGCTACCACTTGCAGAATGGTGGTGTACAGCTATTTCCGCAGGAATTTCTGCTTGGGGCGCGATCGCACTTAATTCTGCTGTCGGGATTTCGGGTGTTTCTGCAAACACTTGTTCGACTGGGGCTGTTTGTGCGATCGCCTGTACTGGTACAAGGGCTGTCTCTACTGGAAGTGAAAGCACAATCTCCTGTGTTTCTACCAGTACCAGCGCCGTTGACTTTCCAAGCACATCTGCTGTCAGCGAATCAATTGTTTGTGCCATTTCTTGGCGGCTTTCTGCAAACAGCAAGTGACGGAAAGCAAACCAGATTGTAAACAAGATACCGATGACTTCAAACAAGTCACCCAGCAGCGGAATCTGATTCATTGTATCCAAAACCGCCAGGGTTACTCTACCCGTTATCACCACAGAAGCTAACAGCCCAAGTGTTACCAGCAATGTTTGGTATTCTGTGAAAAAGTTGCCGGCATAGTTAGGCAAATCCGCCACAAACTGGGCGCTTTTATCTAACATTTCCTGCAAATCTAAAGCAGATGCTTCTGGGGCAGAATATTCTACAATCTCAGAAGCTGCATCGCCCTTGGCGACAGTTTCTTCCTCAACATGAACTGTCTTTTCTGTCAAGACTTTGGCAACACTTGCTGCTTGTGATTCTTGTTTGTCTTGTACTGCTTTGGCTTTCTCCTCTGCTGCTAGTTGGATGGCTGCATTTTGCGATCGCACATAATCCATCAATCCTTCGCTGCTGGGATTCAAAGCTTGCAATTGCGCTCTTTTTGCGACATCGGGAACGTACAATAAAACCTTAGCTTCCAAAGAAGAACCGATCGCCTTTTCAGTCCTCGCCTGTTCCAAAACCTTGTTAACTTCGCCGCGTATTTGTCGCAAATACTGCCAGCGAGTCGCCAATTCTGGATTGTGCCATTTAGCATCGAGTTGCACCCAACCAGCCTCAAATACTGACTTGTACGGTGTTTGATAAGGAATGTACTGCCAAATATCCTCAGCCATGTGACACAACACAGGTGCGATCGCCCGTGCTAAATTTTCGACTGCGATCGCAATTACCGTCTGACAACTGCGGCGGCGGCGCGCATCTGTCGAACTGATGTAAAGTCGATCTTTGGCAACATCCAAGTAGAAATTAGACAAATCCACGGTACAGAAATTCTGCACTGTTTGGAAGAATCGCGAAAATTGGAAACTTTCAAAAGCTTCTTGAACTTCCGCAAACACTTCGCCCATTCTGTGCAGCATATAGCGATCGAGTTCCGGCAAATCCTCAAAAGCAACGGCATCTTTTGCCGGATCGAAGTCGTGCAAATTCCCCAGCAAAAACTTCGCTGTATTCCGAATCTTGCGGTAAACATCCGATTGCTGTTTGAGAATGTTTTTGCCTAAAGGCACGTCGGCGGAGTAGTCTACCGAAGACACCCACAGCCGCAAAACATCGGCGCCATATTCCTTAATTACTAACGCCGGATCGACGACATTGCCTTCAGATTTGCTCATCTTCCGGCCTTTTTCATCTAGGACAAAACCGTGAGTCAAAACTGTTTTGTAGGGAGCGACGCCGTTAGTTGCTACACTGGTAAGTAAGCTCGATTGAAACCAGCCGCGGTGTTGGTCTGAACCTTCCAAATAGATATCAGCAGGATAGTTTAATTCCGATCGCCCTTTCGCCACAGCCGCCCAGGAAGAACCCGAGTCAAACCACACATCCATCGTGTCCGTACCCTTGCGGTAAGTGCGGCCGTTGTTGCGGTAAGATTCCGGTAGCAATTCGGCGATCGACATTTCCCACCAAGCATCGGAACCGATCTCGGCAAAAATAGCTTGCACGTGCGAGATCGTCTCTTCATTTAACAGAGGTTCGTTGGTTTCTTCGTCGTAAAACACGGGAATCGGCACGCCCCAAGTCCGCTGGCGAGAAATACACCAATCCGATCGATCGCTAACCATAGCCGTGATCCGATTTTCCCCTTGGGCGGGAATCCAATTCACACCGGAAATTGCCTTTAACGCTTCATCGCGGAACCCTTCAACGGATGCAAACCACTGTTCAGTCGCCCGAAAAATCGTCGGCTTTTTAGTCCGCCAATCGTAAGGATACGAGTGAGGATAAGCTTCCTCTTTAATCAAACAATTTGCTTCCGCAAGGGCATCAATGACTGCGGCATTGCCGTTTCCGAGGACATTTAAACCTGCAAACTGTCCTGCTTCGGCGGTGAAATTTCCGTTTTCATCAACGGGGGTTAAAACTGGCAAACCGCAGCGTTTCCCGACGATAAAATCTTCTTGTCCGTGGCCGGGTGCAGTGTGCACCAATCCGGTTCCTGAGTCAGCGGTAATGTAGTCGCCACCGGCAACGATCGGGCTTTCGCGATCGAACAACGGGTGTTTGTAGGTGGAACCTTCTAAATCTTTACCTGGGAAGGTAGCCAGGATTTTTAATTCAGTATTCAAAGTTGCCGACAGTCGATCGACCGCATCGACAGCAACTAACATAAATTGTTGTGCGATGTGGGAATTTGCCGGCGGTTCCACCACTGCATAAGTCAGTTCGGGATTAACTGCGATCGCCAAGTTAGCCGGAATCGTCCAGGGGGTAGTCGTCCAAATCGCCGCCCAGAGGCTCGGCATATAGCGCTTGAGCTTCGTTTGCAGGGATTTTGACAATTTTCTCACGTGAAAGCCGACGTAGATGCTGCGCGAGACGTGGCCTTCGGGATATTCTAATTCAGCTTCAGCGAGGGCTGTTTTCGAGCTCGGACTCCAGTGCACGGGTTTGAAGCCGCGGAAGATGTAGCCTTTGAGCACCATTTGACCGAAAACGCCGATTTGAGCCGCTTCGTATTCGGGTTTCAGGGTTAAATACGGGTGTTCCCAGTCGCCCCAAACGCCGTAGCGCTGAAAGGATGTGCGCTGCTGCGCCATTGTTTCCTGGGCGAAGGCAGAGGCTTTGCGGCGGAGATCGATCGGAGTAAGATTTAGCCGATCGTCCGACTTCATGTTTTGCAATACCTTAAGTTCGATCGGCAATCCGTGACAATCCCAACCGGGTACGTAGCGGACTTTTTTACCGCGCAGCATTTGGTAGCGGTTGATAAAATCCTTGAGAATTTTGTTGAGGGCGTGGCCGATGTGGAGTTGTCCGTTAGCGTAGGGCGGGCCGTCGTGGAGGACGAACAAATCCCCTGGGTTATTGTGCGAAAGGCGATCGTATATTTCTTGATCTGCCCAAAATTGTTGCAATTCTGGTTCGCGTTTGACGGCGTTGGCGCGCATATCAAACTTGGTTTTGGGCAAATTTACGGTGTCTTTGTAGGATTTTGCTTCCATTGTTCAGAAACGTTTTTTGTACTTAGTTGTTAGTAGTTAGCGGTTAACTGAGAGTTGATATCAAGTCCGATTAAATAATCATAATTAAGTTTGTAGTGAGGACTTCAGTCCTGTTTCGTCCTTGAAGGGCACACAACCAGATATTCTAGTATAAGCGATCGACCGCACATTCGCTCAAACCAAATCCGTAACATACCCTCTCCTCTCTAACTCTGCGCCCTCTGCGGCCTCTGTGGTTAAAAAATCATTCATAAATCCAGGTTACGCTACGGAGTCAGCCAACTGAACATTTGACCAACAGTCAGATTCAGGGCTTCAGCAAAAGCCGGGACAGGGATGCGATCGCGCCCCGTTGTTCAAACAGTGTTATGGTGCGATCGGCGATCGACCGCACATTCGCTCAAACCAAATCCGTAACATACCCTCTCCTCTCTAACTCTGCGCCCTCTGCGGCCTCTGTGGTAAAAAAAATCATTCATAAATCCAGATTACGCTACGGGGTCAGCCAACCGAGCATTTGACCAACAGTCCAGTCCCATAGGATTCTCGCGACTTAAAAACCAATACGCTTGGGTGAGAATTGCCATAGCGAGGAACGAAGCAATCGCAGTATCTATTCTTGACAGTTTTATCTCGATTATTTTAGCAATTTGTCAGGTATGTTAGCTAGCGGAGCGATCGTTTTTTTAACCGCAGATATCAGCGGATGAACACAGATGAACGCAGATGGAATTTCATCTGCGTTTATCTGCGTTTATCTGCGGTTAAAATTAGGTTTTCTTCTTCAACCCAAACCCAAATCAGTTACAGCGCCGACACTGCTAGAAGAAACCAACTTAGCGTATTTAGCCAAAACACCCTTAGTATACCGGGGTTTAGGAGCTTGCCAAAGAGCGCGCCGCCGCTCTAATTCTGCATCATCAACATTGAGCTGTAACAAGCGATTCTTAGCATCAATCGTAATTGAATCGCCCTCATTTACCAGAGCAATTGTGCCGCCAACTTGCGCCTCGGGTGCAACGTGACCGACAACCATGCCGTAGGTTCCGCCGGAAAAGCGACCGTCAGTAATTAACCCCACAGAATCGCCTAAACCTGCACCAATAATTGCCGAAGTTGGTGCTAGCATTTCGCGCATTCCCGGCCCGCCTTTGGGCCCTTCGTACCTGATGACAATGACATCTCCGGCTTGAATTTTGCCAGCCAAGATTGCAGCTAAACAATTTTCTTCCGATTCAAATACCCGCGCTGGGCCGGTGATTTGCGGTTTTTTAACACCTGTAATTTTAGCAACCGATCCTTCTGTTGCCAGATTTCCCCGGAGAATTGCTAAATGTCCTTGGGCGTACATCGGATTGTCAAGAGGGCGGATGACATCTTGATCGGCGCGGGGTTCGCTGGGAATATCTGCTAGGGATTCGGCAATTGTTTTACCTGTAATTGTCAGCGCATCTCCATGCAGCAAACCGCGTTCCAAAAGCATTTTCATTACTAGAGGAATGCCGCCGGCTTTGTGCAAATCGGTTGCTACGTATTTGCCGCTTGGTTTGAGATCGCACAATACGGGTACTTTGGCTCTAATTGTTTCAAAATCGTCGAGGCACAACTCAACGCCGATCGCATTTGAAATGGCCAACAAATGCAGCACCGCATTCGTTGAACCGCCGATCGCCATAATTACCGCGATCGCATTTTCAAAGGCCGCTCGTGTTAAAATTTGGCTGGGTAACAACTGTTTGCGAATTGCTTCGACCAAAACTCTTGCAGATTCCGCAGCGCTGTCGGCTTTTTCAGCATCCTCAGCAGCCATTGTCGAAGAATAGGGCAAACTCATCCCCATAGCTTCAAAAGCGCTGGACATCGTATTTGCCGTGTACATTCCGCCGCAAGCACCAGCGCCGGGACAAGCTTTTTGTTCCACTGCGTTGAGCTCTGTTTCGTCAATTTTGCCGGCGCTGAATTGACCGACTGCTTCAAAAACGCTGACGACAGTTAAATCGCGTCCGTTGTGGTGTCCCGGTTTGATCGTGCCACCGTAGACAAAAATAGCAGGAATGTTCATGCGGGCGATCGCAATCATCGCCCCCGGCATATTTTTATCGCAACCGCCCACAGCCAGCAACCCATCCATACTCTGGCCATTGCAAACCGTTTCAATCGAATCTGCAATCACATCTCTCGACACCAGAGAATATTTCATCCCTTCGGTTCCCATCGAGATTCCGTCGCTGATAGTAATCGTACCGAACATCTGTGGCATGGCGCCGGCTTCTTTTGCACCCGCCTGGGCCCGCAAGGCGAGGTCGTTCAATCCCATATTGCAGGGCGTAATCGTGCTGTAGCCGTTGGCAATGCCCACAATGGGCTTAGTGAAATCGCCGTCGCCAAAACCCACGGCGCGCAGCATGGCGCGGTTGGGCGAACGCTGCACGCCCCCAGTCACCGCTTGGCTTCTTAAATTCTCAGGCATTCTCAAACTTCCTTTGTCTGTTGTTTCAGTTGTCTGTTTTTCTGATATCTTGACTCTATTTTTAATTCTCTCAGAATCGCTGACCTTTAGGAGACCGTCTAGAATAGATTCGCACAGCAGTGCCAAAATTCTACAGATACTGAAGCGTACAGGGTGAATACCGTGGTTATCTGGGATGATGTGTAAAACCGATCACTCTAACGTTTGAAACAAAAATTGCGAGGCGAATGACATGGAGGCCGATCGAATTCTGAGGCAATATGCGGCCGGAGAAAGAACTTTTCGAGAGATTAACCTCGCGGGAGCCGACTTAAAAGGGGCAAACCTCAGCGAGGCTAATTTTACCCGAGCGAATTTCCAAAACGCAAACCTCAAAGGCGCTAACCTAACGGGAGCGAACTTGCGCGAGGTGAAATTGGGTGGGGTGGACATGACGGAAGCCAACCTCACCGAAGCCAATCTCATCGGTACCGATTTGACCCGCGCCAATCTCAGCGGGGCTAACCTGGTGGGAGCAAACCTCCGCGGCTCAATGGCGAGAGAAGTCAACATGACTAAGGCAAATTTGACGGAAGCAAATTTGACAGAAGCCAACTTTACCGAAGCGAATTTGTTTGCGGCTAACTTAACCGAAGCTAGTATGATTCGCACTAATTTGATGAAGGCAAATTTGAGTTGGTCAACTCTCAAAGCTGTAAACCTGACAAATGCTATCCTCAGCGATTCGCTTTTAGAAAGAGCCAATCTGACTCAGGCAATTCTCAGTGGGGCGATGCTGAGCAGGGCCAACCTGACTGGTGCAGACTTGCGTCAAGTCACGATGGTTGGAGCTAATCTCAGCGAAGCTAATCTGAGCAATGCTAATTTGAGAGTTGCCAATATGAGTTGGTCAACTCTGCGCGGTGCTAACTTGAGCGGTGCTAATTTGTACCGGGCGAAGCTGTGTTGGTCTAATTTGAGCGGGGCTGTTTTGGTGGAAGCGGTTTTGATTGATGCTAATCTCAATCGAACTAACTTCCGCGATGCAGATTTGAGGCGGGCAATTATGCCTGACGGGGCTACTAATGACTCTCAATAATCTTGAGTTGTGAGTATTGATTAATGTTATTGGTTATTGGTTATTGGTTATTAGCAGCCCCAAGCGAGTAACAAACAACAAATAACAAATAACAAATAACTAATGACTATTAACTAATGACTGTTAGCGAATTATTGATTCTGGGTGCTGCCGGACTGTTTGCCGGTATTCTAGCTGGTTTTTTGGGTATCGGCGGCGGTACGGTGCTCGTGCCGTTGTTGGTGGCTCTCAAGTATGCTCCGGTGCAAGCGGTTGCTACTAGCGGTTTGTCGATCGTAATTACGGCTCTTTCTGGCAGCATCCAGAATTGGCGCATGGGCTATCTCAACTTGAGTCAAGTCGCAGGCATCGGATTTCCCGCCGTCATCACAGCACAAATTGGTGCTTATTTGGCGGGGATATTTCCTCCTTATTTGCTGTTAGTTACTTTTGGGTTGTTGCTGTGGCTGAATATTTATTTGATTGAAGTTCGCAAGCGCCTGACTGCTAAGAAAGTGGAAGAAGAAGGGGAAGGGGAAGACACGAAAGAATCTGGCTCAATTCCCAATTCCCAATTACCCATTACCAATTCCCAATTACCCATTACCAATCACCAATTACCCAACAATTCAAGTATTCTATTTAATCCAACTTTTGCTAAAATTGCGACTGGCAGTGCTGCCGGTTTATTGGCAGGTTTGTTCGGTGTAGGCGGTGGTGTGATTATGGTTCCCTTGCAAATTTTGCTGTTAGGGGAAAGCATTAAAAAGGCAATTCAAACGAGTTTGGGCGTCATCGTGATTACGGCAATTTCGGCGACGGCGGGACACGCGGCGCGCGGGAATGTTTTGTGGGTTGTGGGGTTGATTCTTGGGTGTGGCGGTTTGTTGGGCGCGCAAATCAGCACCAGGTTTTTGCCGAGATTGTCCGATCGCACTATTAGTTTAGCCTTTCGATCGCTCTTAGCAATTTTATCAATCTATATTTTCTGGCAAGCTTGGCAAAAATTTCGTTATTAGTTATTAGTTATTTGTTATTAGTTATTTGCAAGGGTTAGATAGTCTCCGCTATCAGACTATAAAATTAGTTCGTAGTGAGGACTTTAGTCCTCATAAATCAAGGACTAAAGTCCTCACTAAAAACATTTTTTCTTATCGGTAATTGAGCGGATCTGAGATTACTTGCGATCGGTTATTGGCAGCAAAGCCACAAGACAAGGCAAATAACAAACAACCAATAACAAACAACCAATAACCAATAACCAATGACTACTGACTGAGTTTCTTGACGGCGCGAGTCAAGCGCAGCAAATAAGGCTTGACAATTTCTTGATTTTGTCGCTGCAACTCGGAAACTTGCTCCTGCAAGTGCTGAATTTCGGTTTGCAGCGTCGCTGTATCTATTGTCGGTCGATCGAGCAAATCCTGCAATTGCTTCAGAGAACCTTGGATTCGATCCAAGTCTACTTCGTTCGATCGCTCCTGCAACTCTGCTGTAATAGTTCTAACCTCAGTTAACTTCTCGTCTAGCAACAAAAATCGGACGTTGACATTTTCCCAATCATGCTCTCTGAGGGCGCTATTTTCCAGAATGCGGAGTTTTTCCTGCAAATCCGACAGGATGCTGTAGAGTTCTTGAGAATCGGCAGGAAGTGCCTGCGCTTGGCGTTCGAGTGCGGCTACCGCAGCTTGTATGTCGGCGATGGCGCCGGATTCCAAAATACCGAGTTTTTGTTTTAAGTCGGAGACGGTAGAATCAAGTTTGGTAAGTTCTCCAGGTAGTTTCTGAACTTGCTGCGATCGAGCTTCTGCGGAGGCCTGTACCTCTGCGATGGCAGAATTTGCCTTTTGTTGAATTTTTTGCTCAAAACGCTGGCGATTGGCGAGATTCAGCGAGAGTGCTGCGGTTAGCGGGGCGGCAGCGTAGAGAATTTGCCCCGACAATCCCGCAGCAATGGTACCAATCGCTGAACCGGCAATAGAGGCGTATTCTGCCAATTCTAGCCAATCCTGCTGGTTTGGGGAAATTCTCATCGTGGGGAATGATGCGTCTTCGATCTTCTGCATAGCCTTTTAGTCGTAGTCTGATAGATTGCGATACCGACATGATAAGAGCGATCGGCAAATAAATCAGGGCTATTTTTGACACTCCCCACGGCTGTCGCCGGGGGATTCTCCAAGCCGAACTTGGAAGGGATAGGCAAATATCCCCCTAGACCCTTCAAATCAACTACCAATACTAGAGGTGTTGCAGTTGGGCTTACTTTTAGTTTTTCTTTTGCTTTGGGAGTCCATCACAAGCCAGATAGGTACGCTCCTCAACCTGCCATTATTTGCCCTTTCTAAGTATTCCGGTTCTAGCCGGATATCTGAGTTGCCGGGATTTCTCCGTACTAGGATGATTCAACGCGCAGACGGTTATTCATACTCACCCAATTACATTACCATGCTTAGTCCCCAAATACAATATTTACTGGCGGTTAAAACCGCAGACCGACTAATCCCCACGTCTCAAGCCGGGGGCTTGCGTCTAGTTTTCTGGTCAAAATTTCGGGATTATCATATTTCTATCGGCAGCTCTGCTGAATAATTTTTGCTTTCAACACGGCCAGTCTCAGGTAAAATTCAGGATATGTCGATCGCCTAAAAGTTAACCGACAACCGTTAACCGCCGTCTGTCAGGAGTATACAGAAAATGGGTCTCAAGATTATTGAAAGCTACGATAGCAGTTTTGTCCTGGAACCGGATGCTAAAGCCGCACTCTTCCATTCACTAACAGGTGAAAGCTTTCTCCAACAAGTAGCGATGCAATTGCAGTGCTCGCGGATTGAGTTTGCCGAGTTACTTTTTCAGCCAGTCCCTTACAGCAGCGAGACGCCCAAGGGAATGCCTGCGGAATTTGAAAAGTATCACGAATCGATCGATTTTGCGATCGTCAACGTCCCGCCTAATTTCATGTTTCAAGCCAAAATATTTAAACCCAGCCGCCTCTGTGCCGTTTATCGCATTTTCCAAAGTTAGCTAAAGGCTAGTTAATCTGTGGTTTAATCTAAAATCTAAAATCTAAAATCTAAAATCGGATGACAGAAGACATTCAGCCTCTCGCCAGCTTACAATTCATACCATACATTGACTCAGAAGGGAAATTGCCTGAATTTGTCCAGGGTAAAATCGGCGTCTATGCGATTTTCGACAACGATAAAATGCTGCAATTTGTCGGCTATTCTCGGGATACTTACCTCAGCCTCAAACAGCATTTAGTACGCCAACCCGAACATTGCTACTGGCTAAAAGTCCAAACTATCGACAAGCCCAGCCGCACTATTCTAGAAAGCATCCGAGCGAGTTGGATTGCCGAAAACGGTTCCCAGCCCCAGGGCAATGGTACCGATGCTACCAAGTGGAACGATCCCATCGATACCAAAACTGTCATGACTTCGCAAGAAGTAGCAAATTATGAAGGTATAGTCGCCGATGAACTTGCCAAAGATAAATTGTTGAAAAATGTAGCGCGCCGCGTAGAAAATGAAATTTTAGCGCTGCTCAAATCTCGCGGTGTAACTGAAGAAATCCGGTTTAATCCCAAGCTAAAAACTAGCGGCTTGCTGGATTTGAAGTAAATATGCTCTCAGGTTAATTCTCCACAATAAACCCTGTTTGTAGTGAGGAATTCAGTCCTCTCTTTAAGGACTAAAGTCCTCACTACGAACCTTTTTGTAGTGAGGAATTAACTTTTTTTCTAAGGACTAAAGTCCTCACTACGAACCTTTTTGTAGTGAGGAATTAACTTTTTTGTCTAAGGACTAAAGTCCTCACTACGAACCTTTTTGTAATGAGGAATTAACTTTTTTATCTAAGGACTAAAGCCCTGACTGCGAACTTATAACATTTTAAGATTTATAGCAACCGCCACATCGGGTGCGGACACAAATAACCTAATGAATAGAGCCGATATCCGTCAAGCAGAAATGATTTGATTCCCGTACTGTCAACTGTCAACTGTCAACTGTCAACTGTCAACTGCTATAACAGATATCGGAATCTGCAAAATGAACTCTGTCCCCCCGCCGGGAGCAGAAATACAACTGATTTTACCTCCATGTTTTTCTACTATAATATCGTGACTGATTGCCAAGCCCAATCCAGTACCCCGGCCGACAGGCTTGGTAGTAAAAAATGGGTCAAATATCCGGTGGCGCACTGCCTCGCAAATCCCGCAACCGTTATCGGCAATTAAAATCATAACGGACTGAAACTTTTGAGTTGCCAAGTTTGAATTTGGATTGTACAACGCAGGTTCTGAATCTGAACTTACTGAAGTGCTGATGGTAATTTTTCGGGGATAAGGTTGAGATTCCAGGGCATCAATAGCATTGATTAGCAGATTCATAAATACCTGATTTAATAGACTGGCATAACAGGTGATTTTTGGCAGTTTACTGTAGTGTTTTCTCACTTCAATCTCACCGATATTGTTGGCTCCTTTGAGGCGGTGTTGCAAAATAACTAAAGTATTGTCAATGCCTTCATGAATATCCACTGGCTTGCACTTTTCTTGGCCCAGGCGGGAGAAGTTGCGAAAAGACAGCACAATCTCGCTAATTCGAGAAGTACCTTCTTTCATCGAACTTAGCAGTTTTGGATAATCATCTGCAATGAATTCGGGTTGAATTTTTTCCAATTCGCCGACAATTTCTGCCACGGGATGCGGGTAGTAATGTCGGTATAATTTTATGAGGCGAACCAAGTCTTGTGCATAGTCAGCAGCCATAGTAATATTGCCGGAGATAAAGTTGACTGGATTGTTGATTTCGTGAGCAATCCCTGCGGCTAGTTGCCCTAAAGAAGCCATTTTTTCCTTCTGTATTAACTGAGATTGAGTCTTCTTGAGTTCAGTTAAAGTTTCTTCGAGTTGCTGCGCGTAGGATTGTGTTTGCTGCAACAACTGGCGCTGCAAGAGTTGATTTGAGACGCGCGCCAAAACTTCTTGTTCTTGAAAAGGTTTTGTGATATAATCTACACCGCCAACTTCAAAGGCTTTGACTTTATCTAACACTTCATTTAAAGCGCTGATAAAAATGACGGGAATGTCTTTGGTGGTGGCAGAAGCTTTTAAAATTTCGCAGACTTTGTAGCCGTCCATACTGGGCATCATGATGTCCAGCAAAATCAAGTCAGGAGGTGTTGATTCGATCGACCTTAGGGCTAGTTGACCGTCGGGTGCAGTGCGTGTTTTGTAGCCATGCCTCGATAGTATTTTAGCTAGAAGGTGCAAATTATTCGGAACATCATCAACAATTAAAATATTCCCTTTTAAGACGGGAGTTGCTTCGTAATTCATATCTAGTCTGGTAAAATAACCTTTGTAGGTTTGTAGTGAGGACTTTAGTCCTCAAAGTTTGATGAGGACTAAAGTCCTCACTACGAACCCGATCTAATATCATTTTTATTTGGTTGAGGGACGGATGAGAGCTAGTATTTGATTGAACTGAAACTCGTTAGCTAAGGCGGCGAGAGCGGTAGCTAATGGGTCATTTCGATCGCGAATTTGCTCTATTTGACTGAGAATCAGCTCTAAATCGCACTCAATAGTGGCTTTTTCTAAAGCTGTCAGCCAATCCGTTGGTAAAGCTGCAACGTTTTCTGGAGTCGGAGCCTCGATTTGAGTTGGCTCCGGCACACTCTCCGGTTCATCGTAAATGTAACGCACTCCGAGATGTTTGTGGAGGGTGGCAAAGATGTCTGTCTCTCGAAAGGGTTTGTGGATAAAGTCATCCCAATTATTTGATACAGTAACGGTTCGGGCTTCCTCGGCGTTGGCGGCACTCACGGCAATAATGACGGTAGTTTTACCTTTAACGGTGGCTTTAATGCGTTGCGTGGCTTCACCTCCATCCATTACGGGCATCCACATATCCATAAAAATTAAGTCCGGCTCAAAACTCGTCCACACTTCAATGGCTTCTACACCATTACAGGCTTCTTTGAGCTCAAAGTCAAAGGTTGCAAGGATTTTGAGCAGTAGTTGGCGGTTGTCCTCGCGATCGTCCACAATCAATATACGATAGCGCGGTTGGTTGGATTCTAGGGCGATCGCCCGACGCGACGGCTGTACCAGTTCAATCGCCGCCGCCTCAACTGCGCTGACGGGGATATCAAAGGCGAAGGTGGTCCCGTGTCCTACTTTACTGCGTACAGTAATGATGTCGCCCATCAGCTTGACAAAGTGTTGGCTGATGGCCAGCCCCAAACCGGTTCCCTGCTGAGATGTTTTTCCTGTTTTGGTTTGGACAAAGGCTTGAAAAAGCTGGTCTAACTCATCGGGAGTCATGCCGCAGCCTGTATCTTCTATTTCAAAATGTAATTTGTAATTGATTGGTAATTGCTGATTTTCCTGTTCAATTACCGAACTTACTCTTACTGCAATGCCTCCTTCCTTCGTAAACTTAATAGCGTTAGAAAGCAGATTAATTAAAACTTGGCGCAACTTAACTTGATCGGCGTGCAAATATTCTGGAATATTCCTAGAGTAGCTAAATATTAACTCCAATTGTTGCTCGCGCGCCTGAAGTTGGAACATCTCTTCCACCTCGTTTAGCAGTCTGCTTAATTGAAAGTCTGTTGGGTTGAGTGTAATGCGTCCTGCCTCTATTTTGGCTAAATCTAATATTTGATTGATCAGAGTTAGCAAGTGTTCTCCGCTGCGGTTGATGATGCCGATATTTTCCTGTTGTTCGCGGTTGAGGTTGGCGGATCGCTGCATCAATTGGGAGAATCCCAGAATTGAGTTAAGAGGGGTGCGTAATTCGTGGCTCATGTTGGCCAAAAAAGTGCTTTTCGCGAGGTTGGCTGCTTCTGCTGCTAAGGCGGCTTGTTGGAGCTGTACGGCTTGCTGTTGAGTGGCTTCGAGTAATTGAGCTTGTTGTAAAGCGACTTCGAGTTGAGTGCTAATTTGCAGCGCGATATTGATTTCTGCTGCGCGCCAAGTGCGGGGCCCAGAATTTTGATAGCTGGCGAGCAAACCCCAAAGTTGACTGCCGCAGAATATGGGGCAAATAATGTAGGCTCTGGCTTGAAATTGCTCTAACACTTCCACGTAACAAGGAGTAAATCCAGCAGTGTATATGTCTTCAACCATGCGGTAACAAACACCTATATCGTAGATACCGCCTTGATTTTTTTGTAGGTAGGTATCTCGTACTCCTTCACCGCAGGCTTGTAAGTTTGTCGCCGCACAGCGAAAGTCGGTGGCGAGATTGTTTGGTAAATTAAGTTCGTCCAATTGTTGTATCACAGATATCCAGCCCTCCCCCATTGACTCGGCAACAAATTCGCCACTCCAATCTGGATTAAAACGATAGATAGCGACTCGATCGCATTTGAGTGTTTCTCGCAATTCTGAGGTTGTGGTTTGGAATATGGTATCAATATCTAAGGACTGACGGATGCGATCGATCGATCGCCCGATTGCTTGTTCCCGCTGGGCGCTTTCTCGCAAAGCTGCCTCGGCTTGTTTGTAAGCGGTAATATCCAAGACAGTGCCAAACCAACGGAGCAACTGCCCTTTTTTATCAAAAACGGGTTTCCCTCTGACTTCCATGTAAGTGAGCGAGCCATCTCTGCGGATCAGGCGCAGAGCGAGTTCAAAGCTTTTTTTACTGATCGATCGCTCCTGAAGCATTGTTAGATAGGGCGATCGATCTTCGGGATGAAAACGATCGACTAATTCTGGGGTTGCTACGGGTTTTTGAGTCGGTTCGATCTCGAACATACGATAGAGTTCTTCACTCCAAGTGCTTGTTGCTTGGCCTATATCGTATTCCCAACTGCCAATCCTGGCAATTTTTTGGGCTTCCAGCAGTCGGGCTTCGGCCAACTGGCGATCGCTAATGTCCCTGGCTACCCAAACCACAGAGCGATCGGACAATGGCGAAATTTTAGCAGCAAACCAAACTTCTTGGTTGTTAATCTGCATCCTGTAATCAAAATTTATAGTTTGCTGGGTTTCTAATGCCTCTTGAACTTGAGTGAAATAAATGTCTTGGGAACTCTCACTAAAAATTTGTTCGAGGATAGAGTCGAGCTGCTCTGTCTGAGTGTAGTCTTGAAAAATTCCCCTAGTTGGTATAACTTGAATTGTTTTTTCTGGCAATTCTAAAATTAGTATAATATCTGCAATTGACTCAAATATTTTTAGAATTCTTTGAGTAGAACTGTCAAGTTTTTGTTCTATCAATTTGCGTTCGGCAACTTCCTCATGTAATAGTTCGTTAGCACGAGCTAGGTCAGCAGTACGTTCTGCAACTTTGGTGGCTAAAGTGCTATTGTAGTCAGTTAATAGTTTTTCAGATTGTTTGCGCCCTGAGATGTCACTAAAAGCATTGATGGCATAAATAATCTTGCCGCCTGCATCGAAAACTGGTGTGGCGCGCACCTCAAGCTTAATAATTTCCCCATCTCGATGAATTTCTAAATCCTCAACAAGTACCGTTTCACCCCGCAGCGCTCGGAAGGCAGGAATTTTTTCAGTTGGACAAAGCTGGTTTTGGTGGTAGATTTGATAAACTTCTGCCATTTTTTCTAAAGTCGCATCG
Organism: Microcoleus sp. PH2017_05_CCC_O_A; assembly: GCF_020738785.1. Taxonomy (NCBI): domain Bacteria; kingdom Bacillati; phylum Cyanobacteriota; class Cyanophyceae; order Oscillatoriales; family Microcoleaceae; genus Microcoleus; species Microcoleus sp. PH2017_05_CCC_O_A. The sequence goes on from NZ_JAEQCB010000100.1 coordinate 16,017, forward strand.
GGAATATTTTGTACGCCGCTCAAACGCTTGGCAGTTTCGTTTAAGTAGACGACTTTACCCGAGGCATCGTGGATAGATATCCCGGCTGGTATGGCTTCTAAAAATTGCTTGAGTTGGCTCTCGCTTTGCGCTAAAGCTTCTGTTAAAGATTTTTGTTCGGAAAAAGCCTGTTGCAGTTGCTCTGCCATCAGATTGAAGGAATTGGTGAGGTCTCCGAGTTCATCGAAGCGTCTAATTTCTAAAGGTTGATGCCATTCTCCTTTTCCTAGATTTTTGGCGGCGGTATTCAAGCGCAGAATTGGCTTTATTACCCAACGGGCAGTCAACAATCCGATCGCGATCGCCAACACCAGCGTACCGACGCACAACCCCAATGTATTGCGGGTATTCGCTTCAATGCGAGCCATGAAATCCGACTCTGGTACCACCACCACAATCAACCAATCCAAGCCATAGGCATCTCCATAAGGAGCGACGCTGACAAACTGCCGAGATCCATTACTCGTCATGGTAAATTGCTGAGCTCTATCCAGCGAACTTAAGTTGGTAAAGCGGTTGGTGAGTTGCCGAGCAATGTCTCGGGTGCGGGTATCCTGGCTGTTGGTGGCTAGCAATCGCGTGGGTGGCTGTTTTTCTTGCTTGACAAAGGGTGTTTCTAGGGTGGATGTAGCAACCAGATTGCCCGATCGCTCCATAATAAAAGTCTGTCCCGATTTAGAGAAGTAGAGGCGATCGAGAAAACTGCTAATTGCCGACAGCGCATAATTTGAAGTAAAAACCCCCCGCCATTCGCCAGCATCCTTGATGGGAGACACCGCAAAAATTCCTAACGTCGGCATAGCGTTGAAAACAACAATTGGCGACCAAGTTTGTTTGTTGGAGGCTTTGGCCTGGCGAAACCAAACTGTTTCGCGGTTATCCATAGGGATGCTATAGAGCAGTTTTAGGGGATTGCCTTTGGAGTCAACCGAGTAGTATTGCATTTTACCCAAGTCGGTACTTTTCATACTGCAAAAAAAACGCGTACCGATTGAGAATTTCTCCCCTGTCTCTTTTGTGACTTGTTGCACAAATTCCTCGCTCATCAGGCGCCCGTACCCAATTTGTTCTCCTCGCTCATTGACAAAAAAGCTCGATTGCAGAGCGGGGTTGAAGATTATTTGCTGCCAAAGTTGCTGTCGCAGTTGCTGAGTGTTGTTGAGGTTCAGCATTTCTTGTTCTACTGCTAGACGGTTGGCTGCTACGGCATTCTGGGGGGCGTTGAGGTAGTTGCTGAGCCGATCGCCAATTCGCTCTCCTACTTGTTCCATTAACTGCTGTGCTAGATCCTCGACGGATTCCCGGCTGCTTTTGAAAGAAAGATAACCCACTAGCCCGACAGCGCTGACTGTTAGCAACACAAAGGGAACAATCAGAACTGTTCGCAGGCGAGGTTTGCTGAAAATTTCGGCGGCTGCTGGGTGGTTGAGGGGATAAATCGGCATGGCGCGATCGAGGAGTTGGGCTGGCGATCGAATTTTAACTTTTGCAGTCTTCTGCGAGGTTAATTTCTAGGTATGTAGTTGCGCTTAAGCGCTCTTGATTTAGGTATGTAGTTGCGCTTAAGCGCTCTTGATTTAGGTATGTAGTTGCGCTTAAGCGCTCTTGATT
>NZ_JAEQCB010000101.1:0-13440 GCF_020738785.1 Microcoleus sp. PH2017_05_CCC_O_A
CGAAGAAGCAGTCGTCGATGAATCGATTTACCCGAATCAAACAGGTCGCGTCCGCTTCCAAGGTAGCTGGTGGCCCGCACGGTGCGATCGCCAAATCACCCTCACACCCGGAGATACTGTTTATGTCATCGGCGTTGACAAAATCACTCTTTTAGTTTCCCTCACTCCCGCCGACTAAAAGAGAAAGTAATCTAAACCTTTTCACGGTAAGAGCCCCGAATTCTTCAAGAAGTCGGGGCTCTTACTGTTCTGTTGTTGAGCGGCAATTAGGCTTAAGTACCCCCTTTATTTCTTAGCCCGCGCACCATCCGGGCTTTGTTTGTGTAGTAGCGGTTTCAACCGCCGGATTATAGCTACAATAAAATGGCATTTTTGAGAGCTTGTTTGTTGGGGCGATCGCCCATTTGAGATTCGCTACTTTCTGGACTGACTGCTGTTGTTTCTGATGCTTTAGCTGGCGGTAGTGGTTCGAGCAGTTTGGATTGAGCTTCCTGAATTGAAGGGTAATTTTCAGCCCAGGATGAAATCACTTCTGAAAGAACATCGCTTTTATCGGATAAGGGTTCAATTAGCTGCGCTAGTTCAGTTAATTGTGTGGCCGAAAAGAGCGATCGCTGGTGAGTTAATAGTTCGATCAACGAGTCAATCTTTTGTTCGGGGACTGACATGGATTCCCGTTGGATTTTGTGAATTGTTTGCCGCACAAATTCTACAGACAAATCTAATAATTGTGCGATCGTCTCTAAATTCATTCCAAACGCGATCATCCGACGAATGGCTTCTAACTTCGCCTGCTGCTCACCTTGTTCGAGTCCTTGTTCGAGTCCTTCTTCTAAACCTTCTTGCTTGACTTCCTGATAAAATCGAGTTTGTCTGAGTTCGCTTAAATTCAACATGGTGGCAATTTCCTCGCGGCTTTTCTGGGGGAGTTTGTAGACGATAATTGTTTCGATGAGGTTGATTAAATCGCGCAAAACGGTGGGATCGGACAACTGCTGTCGGGCCATTGCGATCGATTGGCGTGCTTGTTCTGCGGCTGTCTCTGCTGGCTCGATTACCAGTTTAACAATTTTGACTCCCAGCGAGCGATCGGCGGCTTCTGGCAATTCATCGAGGTAAATCCGTTGGACGCGCTGACTGGTTAAGAGTTCCTGAAATTGCAGCATCTGTTCGTGTTCGATGCGGCGGCTGGGATAGATGACAACGACGCGCCAAGGATTGACGGGTTTGTATTGTCGCAGATAGAGAAAGAGTTCGCCAAAGATGCGGTAGTACAAGTCGGGATCGGGTTGAAACTGAACTTCCGCCAAGTAAAATGGTTTTTCCGGTGCTTCGGTTGTGGGCAGAAATAAGCCATCGATGCGGAATGCGAGTTGTTTGATTTCGCGGGAGGTGAATTCATAGGCGGTGGCTTCGTCTGGAGGGCGATCGATCAGTTCAAAGAAGAAGCTGGGAAATTCCTGAAACAGGCTGTAGAAAATGGTGTCTGTTTTCATGAGTTGTCGATGGGAATCGAAGATGGGTACTATACCATGCCAAGAGAGGAACAAACATAACGCAAGAACCCACAATCGGGGAAATTGATTTTTAGGCTTGGCAACATTTTATGCTATTGTCTAACTTTGTTTTTACAGGAAATTTCGGATAAAATGGTCGATAACAAAGATACTACAGAAGTGCCTTTACGACCTCTTGTTTGGATGGGAGACTCTCGCAAAAATATCCGCGAGTTTCCTGAAGAGGTACAAAAAGCCGTAGGTTATTCCCTACAACTGGTGCAAGCTGGGGAAACACCTTTGTCAGCCAAGCCCTTTAAAGGGGTGGAAAGCGGTGTGTATGAAATCGTCAAACGTTACGATACCGATACTTACAGGGCAGTTTATGCTGTAAAGATTGGTGAAAAAATCTATGTATTGCACGCTTTTCAGAAGAAATCAAAGCAAGGGATTAAAACCCCACAGGCTGATGTTGACTTAATTAAAAAACGCTATCAAGACGCACTAGCTAGGGAGGAACAATTATGACAGAAGAAACTATTTTTGAAGAAAGCAGTGGTAATGTATTTGCTGACCTTGGATTGGCAGATGCTGATGAACTTTTTGCGCGAGGTAAAATCGGTATTCAGGTACTTCGCCTGTTAAAACAGCGCAACTTAGAACAGCGTGAAATGAGCGAATTACTTGGAATTCCACAGCCAGAAGTATCTCATTTAATGAACGGAGAGTTTCAACGGTTCAGCGAAGGAAAACTACTGATTTTCCTGAAGCGACTCGATACGGAAATCACCTTACATCTTCGCCCTCGTAATGGGGGAAATCAATCTGCTGAAACTGTGATATTGCTATAGGAATTGGGGAACCGATCGCCCTGTTGAATTTTTTCGCAAAGGCGATCGGGGCTTCTAGCTTTTATCTATTTGACTCGTCTCTCTCATCTTTCTGCAACTCTGTCAGGATTAGAAAGCACAGCTTGAGCACAAAGAGCAGAAGTCCTGCTTGGGGATTGAGGCAAGTGGCAACGCCTACCACCGCAAACTCGCTTACTTTGAGCAGTTTCTTTTTATTTGAAATCTTCATGTTGGTCATCTTTGTTGAAACTCTCAACAATCTGCCAAATGCAAGATAGGAGGCTCGTTTTAGATCCGATCGCCCACCGCTCAGGTTATGTACAAGTTTGTCCAAGTTACGATCGCGTCGCTATAATTGGAGAAACCTGAAACCACTACATGACGGAACCTAGCGGACGATCTCTCAGGCTATCGCCAACTCAACTCAAAAACGCGGACATTGCATTAGCAAAATTTGGTAGCAAATCCGATTTGGCTGCTCAATTACAAATGTCGCGTACCACCATCAACAAATTTTTCAAAGGTGAACCTGTTCAGCGCAAGCAGTTTCTTGGCATCTGCAAAAAGCTCAAACTGAAATGGGAACCCGACGATGAACAGGTTCAGGAGAAAGGTAAACCACCAAATTCGCTGTCAGATCCGACTCTGGAGAGCCTGAAAGATGATATTGATGCGTTAGTTCAGGAGGTACGATCGCGCCTCCATGATGACATCCAACGCTTGCACAGCACAATGCCACTTTGGGGGATCGATCGTTGTGTGCCTTTGGGTGACTTGTTTGTGGATGTCAATATTCTGGAGGAACTGAGTAGTAGTCGTAAATCGGAATACGATGATTTGTGCCAAGATTTCATGAACAATCCCAGCCATCGAGGTTTAGATCGCATTGGCTTGGGCAAGGAACAGAAACGAGTGCCGGGGTTAGAAGTGCTGGCGAAGAATACAAACCTAATGGTGGTGGGCAAACCGGGTTCGGGGAAAACCACCTATTTGCAACGAGTGGTGAGGGAGTGCAACGCAGGGAATTTACAGGCGCACCGGATTCCGGTTTTGATTAGGCTGCGAAATTTTGTCGAGGATGGGCGTGAGGTTGCCTATTCGCTAGAGCGTTATCTAAAGGAATGCTGGCGGTTATCGGATGCAGAAACTCAATTGATATTCGATCGAGGTCGATCGCTGGTGCTGCTGGATGGGTTGGATGAAGTGACGGGAGAAGATGGGAAGAACATCGCCAAAGAAATCAAGCGGTTTGCTCGTATTTATCCGCAGGTGCAGGTAATTGTAACTTGTCGGACTCAGAGTCAGGAATCGCGGTTTGAGAAGTTTGATTATGTGGAGGTAGCGGATTTTAATGAGTCGCAGGTGCGATCGTTTTCAGAACATTGGTTTAAGACGGTGATGGGGGATGAGTCAGGAGGATTGGCGAAAGCACGAGAGTTTTTAGAACAACTATTTTTAGAGGCAAATAAGCCGATTCGGGAGTTAACAATTACGCCGATTTTGCTGAGTTTGACCTGTGCCGTGTTTCACCAGACGGGGAAGTTTTACTCGAAGCGTTCCAAGCTTTATGAAGAAGGGTTGGAGTTGCTGCTAGAACAGTGGGACAAGTCGCGGGAGATCGATCGGGATGAAATTTATCGTGATTTGTCGCTAGAGCGGAAGCTGGAGTTATTGAGTTTTCTGGCAGTGAAGAAGTTTGAGCAAGAGCAATATGTGTTGTTTGAGCAGGCGGAAATAGAGGGTTATATTGCGGAGTTTTTGGGGATTGGGCAGCGGGATAGTCGGGTGGTATTGAGGGCAATGGAAGCGCAGCATGGGTTGTTGATTGAGCGAAGTCAGAAAGTTTGGTCATTTTCACACCTGACATTTCAAGAATATTTGATAACCCGTCAGTTTTTGGCGAAGTGTAACCCGTCATCAATAAATGATTCAATACTGAATGAATTGACAAGCCATGTGCAAGATAGGCACTGGAGGGAAGTATTTTTATTGGCTGTTGAAATGCTGCCGAAAGCAGATGTTTTGCTAACGGCGATGAAACAAAAAATTGACAATTTAGTTATCTCTGATATTAGGGTGCAAAAATTTCTCTCTCAATTACATCAATTAGCTCTCTGGATTGATGCTCCATACAAAGCTGCATCTGTCCGAGCTTTATGCTTTGATCTAGGTGTTGATTTTACTACCAATACTAAGGGTACGCTGAGTCGCATCTTCAAAATTACTCGAATTTTAGATTATGAATTGTATCGTACTATAGCTATTGAAAATGTTGTAGGAGGAGACTATCGATTTGCCCCTGTCGGCATTAAAGACATTTATTTCTGTATCGCACTTGATTTAATTAATTATTACTTTATACTTTTTGATTGGACTCCAGAATTAAAGCAGTATATGCAACTCATACAAGATGAGCATCCTGATGATAAGTCCCTTTATAGTGAAGCTTACTTTACTTGGTGGGTAGTCCGTAGTGGCAGCATATTACAGCAAGTAAGAGATTTTGCAAACCACAATCCCGATGCTTTTTTAAACTGGCGAGTTGTCAATGAAAAACAAGAATTATTAAAACAGTATTATGACGCCAACGAATTACTGTTAGATTGTCTTAACTGCACTTACAATGGTAGCCTAGAGGTGAGACAGGAAATAGAGGAAACATTATTGTTACCGATCGCCGAAATCGAAAAACGCAAACGTGAAAAAGCCGAGTAGGGCGATTCTACTCAAGATATGGATCGATCGCCCGTTTGTTACAATCACAGCAAGTCTCATCCTCACATCACCGAAGTATGCAAATTATATTAGAAGTCCCCGATCGCCTCGGCGAACAACTGCACGCATTGGGCGATCGCCTCCCAGAAGCCCTCGATCGCGCACTCCAGGAACTTACCTTCGCAGAAACCATCCCCTACCAAGACGATCGCCAAATCGTCGAACTGCTTGCGAGTCAACCCAGCCCAGAAGTCATCCTCGCCATCCGCCCCACGCCTGCATTACAAGCCCGAATGAGTGAATTGCTCGATCGCAATAAATCCAGCACTCTCTCGCGATCGGAAGAAGTCGAACTCGATCGATATTTGCTTTTAGAACATTGGGTGCGCTTAGCCAAAGCTCACGCCTACAAACGCTTACAGACAGCAGCATGAGTTATGTATCAGCCCGTCTCCGCCGGCTAGTGACTCAACGCGCTGGAGAGCAATGCGAGTATTGCCGATTTCCCCAAACGGGTGCACTTTTTGCCTTTGAAATGGAACACATTATTGCTGAAAAACATGATGGCATTACCGAATCTGAAAACCTAGCGTTATCGTGTCCTTGCTGCAACCGTTTCAAAGGAACTGACCTCGGTTCGATCGACCCTGAAACACAACAGCTAACTCCCTTTTTTAATCCCCGTCTTCAGAAATGGTCTGACCACTTTCGGCTAGATAGAGGAACCATTGTCCCACTGACTCCGCAAGGGCGCGTAACCGCTAAAATTCTACAATTTAACCTCCCAGAACGTATCCTCGAACGCGAGCAACTCATCACGAGCGGAGAATATCCACCACCCTATCCACAAACAACATGATGGCTCTTTTCCCTAGCAGTAGGGACTGTTCGATCTAGAAAACATTGCTATTATCGATCGCAATAACTCGATCGATACAATATACCTGAAAAAAGAACTTAAATATCCAGCGATACATGGTTTATTTCAATAAACCCTGCCTTGAGTATGCTTAAATAAGTTCAGACACTTACTAACCATATTTAAACCAGTGAACTTTCAATCAGTCATTGCCACCTTAAACAAATTCTGGAGCGATCGCGGATGCCTGATCGCCCAATCCTACGATACCGAAAAAGGGGCAGGTACCATGAATCCCCACACCTTTCTCAGAGCGATTGGGCCCGAACCTTGGTCAGTCGCCTACGTCGAACCCTGTCGCCGCCCCACTGACGGACGTTATGGCGAAAACCCCAATCGCTTTCAACATTACTATCAATATCAAGTCCTCATTAAACCATCTCCTCCTAATATCCAAGAAATCTATTTGGACTCACTCAGAGCATTAGGAATTAAACCCGAAGACCACGACATTCGCTTTGTAGAAGACAACTGGGAATCTCCAACTTTAGGCGCTTGGGGTGTCGGCTGGGAAGTCTGGCTCGATGGCATGGAAATCACTCAATTTACCTACTTTCAACAGTGCGGTGGCATTGATTGTCGCCCGGTATCGATTGAAATTACCTACGGACTTGAACGTCTGGCAATGTATCTGCAAGAAGTGGATGCGATGACCAAAATTCAGTGGAAAGATGGCATCACTTACGGCGACGTTCACCTGCAAGGGGAAATAGAACAGTGTACTTATAATTTTGAAGCTTCCAATCCTGAATTGCTGTTTACTTTGTTTGGATTGTACGAACAAGAAGCCGAACAATTGACCAAGAAAGGATTGGTTTTGCCGAGTCTTGATTATGTGCTAAAATGTTCGCATACTTTCAATTTACTCGATGCTAGAGGTGTGATTTCGGTGACGGAGAGAACTCGGTATATTACTAAGATTCGCAACTTGGCGCGGCGGGTGGCTCAGCTTTATTTGGAACAGCGGGAACAGTTGGGTTTTCCATTGAAAAAAGCTGTGAAGGTTTGAGAAGTAAGTAATGTGAAATTCGGGTGCATCTGGGTTTTGAAGAGGGCGAAGCATTACCGCATATAAGTTATTAGTTATAATCTTATGCTGATTGCGGTAATGCTTCGCCCCTACACACATATTTGCTTGCAGAAATATCATATTTTAAATTAATTTAATGCCTAATTATTCTGAAAATTATCCAGAAACTACTCCTCAATTGCGGGTTGATGGTGTAAGTTTTAAAACACCGATCGCCTCTAGCTACTTATTGGACAATATCTCGTTTCAGGTACAAAAGGGCGATCGCGTCGCAATTGTCGGCCCTTCGGGGGCAGGGAAAACCACGCTGTTGCGGTTGCTGAACCGACTCAGCAGCCCCACGACTGGCTCGATTTATCTGGAAAATACAGATTACCGGCAAATTGGGGCGATCGAACTTCGCAGACAAATCACCCTGGTGATGCAAGAATCGAAGCTGTTGGGAATGTCGGTGCGGGAAGCTTTGGCTTATCCTTTGAAGCTGCGGGGTGTGAATTCATCAGAAATAGGAGACAGAATTAGCGGGGTTATTCAACAACTTCATATCCCCGAAGAATGGCTAAATCGCACGGAATTGCAACTTTCCACAGGCCAAAAGCAATTGGTGGCGATCGCACGGGCGATCGTTCTCGAACCCAAAATATTGCTGTTAGACGAGCCCACGTCCGCCCTAGATGCTGGAAAAGCGGCTTACCTGGTGCAGGTATTGCAAGAGCTAAGTAACAGCCAAACTACTATTTTAATGGTAAATCACCAATTAGAATTAGCCCAGGAATTTGCGACTCGCGTTTTATATTTACAGCAAGGGAGACTCCTGGAAAACGCTATGTGCGATCGGATTAATTGGGAAGAAATGCGGCAAAATTTAATCCAAGCAGAAGCACAAGCAGAACAAGAATGGTGAATCTATTAACTGTCAACTGTCAACTGTCAACTGTCAACTGTTTAATGTGCTCCCCCAGCACCCGCGCCAGCTTTCACTTTTTTAAAGCCCAAAATCGCAATTCCACTTAATAACAAAGCAATGCCCACAAAGTAAAAACAATCATTAAAAGCCATCACATAAGCTTCGCGGCGCACAATACTATCAATTGCCTTAATTGCCTGATCTTTCGCCACGCTCAAATCAGCACCGCGACTTACAAAATACTGAGTCATTTGATTGATTCGTTCCTGCGTCGCTGGAGAGTACAAAGAAACAGATTCCCCCAATCGATTCGAGTGAAATTGCTCGCGTTGAGTAACCAAAGTTGCTAGGGCCGCAATTCCCACCGAACCACCCAGATTTCGCATCATATTAAATAAACCCGAAGCCGAACCAGCCTCGTGTTTCTCCATACCAGCGGTGGCGATCGTTGATAGTGGTATCATAATTAAAGGCTGCCCCAAAGCGCGCACTAATTGCGACCAACGCAACTGATCGATACCCGTTTCATGAGTCATACTAGCATTCATAAAACAACTGATCGCAAAACAACTCACACCGATCGCAATTAGCAACCGCATATCAATTCGCTGCATCAATTTCGGTACTAGCGGTACGATGAATAACTGCGGCACCCCAGCCCACATAATCACCTCGCCAATTTGCATGGCATTGTACTGCTGGATCTGACCTAAATACAGTGGTAAAATGAACACCGAACCGTACAATCCTACACCTAACGAAACATTGACAATAGTTGCTAAGCCGAAATTGCGGCGAGTTAGCAGTCGTAGATTAATAAACGGTTTTTTTCGAGTTAGTTCAATCCAGAAAAAAGCGCCGAGAAATATAGCAGAAACTATGCTTAAACGCACAATAAAATCAGAACTAAACCAGTCTTTCCGGCTGCCTTCTTCTAACACAACTTGCAGGGAACCCAAGCCGATCGCCATTGAGGCAATTCCCCACCAGTCGCCACCTTTGAGCAGTTCTAGCCGCAACGGTGCAGGGGCGACGGCATACCACACAGCAGCTAGCAGCATCAGCCCCGGCACCAAGTTTAAATAAAAGACATATTGCCAGCCGTAATTCTCCGTCAGCCAACCTCCCAATGTCGGGCCAATCGATGGTGCAAAAGTCGCTGTCAGTGCAAACATCGCCATGCCAATCGGCTGCTTTTTGGGCGGCAAATTGGTCAGCAAAAACGTAAAAGCCATCGGAATTAAAATTCCGCCACTCAATCCCTGCAAAGCCCTAAATACAATCATTGAAGTCAAATTCCACGCCCAAGCGCAGCACATGGAAAAGAAGACAAAGAAAGCGGCATTTACCAAGATGTAGCGGCGCACTGAGAACACCTGCGACAGCCAACCCGTAATCGGAATGACGACTATTTCTGCGACTAGATAGGCGGTGGAAATCCAAGAACCTTCTTCTAATGTTGCGCCTAAAGCTGCTTGAATATCTCGGAGAGAAGCGTTGGTGATTTGGATGTCCAAAACTGCCATGAATGCGCCGAGGATTGTTCCCATGACGCCGATCCAGGTTTTTAATGGTACGCGATCGCTCTGTTGTTGTAGAATTGCACTGGGGTTTGCCATTGGTTTTGCATCTTGTGTAATTAATTTGGATGTTTTAACCGCAGAGGGCGCAGAGGGCGCAGAGTAAGAGAGGGGAATCAAGAAGGAGAGAAGTTTACCAATTTTTTAGGAAATTAAACCCATTTTTTGATAAAGTGGTCTGACTAAGTTTTTTAAAGCTGGCAACTGTCTGGTAAAAATTATTGAACCTAAAATACAAATTATACCACCAAGTATGACTGTATTGGGAGAGCCGATATAATTTGCCATTCCACCTGCTACTAAATTACCAAACGGTGTCACTCCAAAAAATGCCATCGTGTAGATGCTCATTACTCTGCCACGTTTGTCGTCTTCTACTATTGTTTGCAAAAATGTGTTTCCTCCGGCAAATTGGATGATGAAACCAAATCCTACAAACAACATCATGATTAATGACAGCCACAAAATGCGGGACAAGCCAAAACCAATCAATCCAAATCCCATGATTGCTGGCGAAATTGCAATCAGTTTGCCGATGCCTACGATACTTTTTCGTCCGATTAAATAAATCGCGCCTGCAAATGCTCCGACTCCGGAAGCTGCCATCAAAAATCCGAGGGTTTGCGGGCCGCCGTTGAGAATTTTGGTGGCAAAAATTGGGACTAATACTGTGTGGGACATTCCGGCGAAGCTGACTAATGCTAATAGCAGTAAGATGGCTCGAATCGGGGGAAATCCGAAGGCGTAATCGAATCCTTCTTTTAATCTTTGTAAGGGTTTGGTATTGCTTGCTGCTATTTTACGGGGTTTGATCTTGAGTCGCGCTCCGTTGAACATGGAAGCGTTGAGGGCGATCGCATTTGCTAAGTCTTCTTTTTTTTCTACGAGCTCGGACACAAAAGCTTGCCGTGCGGGCGCGTCAAAGGCGTTGATTGCTCCTTGACAGAAACTCAGTATCAGGATTTGCCAAATGTTGATGACTCCTGTTAGCGCTAAAAATGCTAGGGCTAAGGATTGAACCATCGCTAAGATTTGAGTGGCAATTATCACTCGGTGCCGATTCGTGCGATCGATTAAAACTCCTGCAAAAGGCAGTAAAATTAATGTGGGGATTTGACTGGTAAATCCTACTACGCCGAGCATCCAAGGTGAATCGCTCAAGTTGTAGACAAGCCACACTGTAGCGACTTGCGTCATCCAACTGCCAATCAGCGAGATGCCTTGTCCTGCAAAAAATAGGCGGTAGTTTTGCGATCGCAGTGCTGGCGGAAGTTTGATTTTTTTGATTTTTGCTAGAAGATTCATGTATCAGTTTCGTCAATATTTTGTATGGTAGCGCCCCGGAGCATACGTCTAATTAGTTAGGGCAACCATCGGGGAATTACCATAGACTTATTTTACGAATCAAATACAATTGCGGTATGAGCCTCTGGTTCTATTTTAGGATTTCGGAAAATTAGGATTTGAGTATTCAGGGTTTATGCACTCCTTGCAAAGAAACCGGGTTTTTTGCGTATCTGCGGGCTGCAATCTAGTATTTTTGAGAAAAAACCCGGTTTCTGGCCATCGGTGCGATCGCGAATTATCTTGTTAATTTCTTCCCTACAGCAAAACGATCGCCACAGTTGAGTTTTTCTGTCGCGATCGCCTGTTTAGCTAAAATTTGCTTCCGGGAACCTCAATCAATGCTCAACAGCCAAGTCCCTAAATAACGCATCAATGGAACGTCCCCAGGAGTGCGAATGCGGACGTTGAAATGGTACATTCCGCCCGGACTTGGGTTTCTGACGTTGGAGAGGACAACTTCAACGTTGTTACCGGCAGGAATTGGCTCTGCGGGATAAATTTCTATGAATCGATTTTCTTTGTCCCAGATTACTTCTTGCAATGCTATTGTTTTGTCTTTGACGCGCACTTTAATGTCTTTTTGGTCGAATTCGCCTTTGTAATAGTCTGGATAAGTAATGTTGAGTTGGGCGATCGCCAAACTTACTTTTTTGGAAGGAATTCGCAGCCGGTATCTGTCGCCAACCATTCCGGCTTTGCCGTAATCCAAGCGATAGTTTAACTGGTTGGCGCGTTCTGGGCCGCCGAAAATCGTGAATCCGGGCATCGACTGGGCTAAACTGATGGCCGGTAAGCCTGTCAGCAAGCAACCTGTAACTGCTAGTGCTGAAAATAATCGTTTCATAATCACTCCTCTAATCAAACTGCTGGTGAAGCTTAAATATCGATCGCCCGAAATTTGCGATCGAGCCTACAATATACCGAATTTCTCAATAATTCTCTCAGCCGAAACGCCCGCGCTCGCTCAATTTTTTTTTGCGTAATAATACTGACAACAGACATTCAAACTACCGAATTAGGCAGCATTGTATCATATCACCCTGGGCTGCAAGGTTAACAGTTTAGTGAATTTGAATCTATAAGACAAGTTAAAGAAGCGAGTGTAATTTTGGGGATCGGCTTTAGTATCAACGTGAGAAGCCAGCGATTGAAGTCGCACGCCAAACAAACGAAGACAGCCAGCGATTGAAATCGCGCCTACACAAACGATGTCCGCCGGACGCCGACTGGGAAATTTGAATTTCAACCTGCTCCCGTCAGGTTTTGTCTGTGTAGACGCGGTTTCAACCGCCCTGTCTATGTCTGTGTCTAGAGTATAAGGAGAGTCCATGAAATTAGCGATCGCCAAAGAAGTCGAAGCAGAGGAACGCCGGGTAGCCTTAGTACCCGACGTTGTAGCCCGATTAGTCAAACAAGGCGTCGAAGTTTGGGTTGAGGCGGGTGCGGGTGCAAAATCCTTTTTCTCGGATCTTGCTTACGAAGAAGCCGGAGCTCGTGTTGTCGCCGATACCGCTACGCTGTGGGGCGAAGCCGATGTCGTCGTCAAAATCGGGGAGCTCAAAGAATCAGAAGTTCACCAACTTCGCGAAGGAGGAGTTTTCATCGGATTTTTGAATCCCTTGGGAAATCCGGCGTTAGTACAGCGGTTGGCCGATCGCAAAATAACTGCATTCAGCATGGAAATGATTCCGCGCACCAGCCGCGCCCAAAGCATGGATGCACTATCATCCCAGGCCAACGTCGCCGGCTACAAAGCCGTACTGATTGCAGCCTGTGCATTACCGAAATATTTCCCGATGTTGACAACAGCGGCGGGTACAATTCGCCCCGCGAAAATATTGGTGATGGGTGTGGGCGTTGCGGGCTTACAGGCGATCGCCACAGCACGTCGTTTGGGCGCAGTCGTCGAAGCATTTGACATCCGCCCGGAAACAAAAGAACAAGTGCAAAGTTTGGGCGCTAAATTTATTGATGTCGAACTCAAAGAAGAAACTGTAGCAGCAGGCGGCTATGCTAAAGAATTATCAGAAGCAGCTAAAGAACACACCCGCCAAGTGCTCACCCAGCACGTCGGCGCTTCTGATGCAGTAATTACAACCGCTCAAGTTCCTGGTAGAAAAGCCCCGATTTTAGTTACCAGAGAAATGGTTTCTCAAATGAAACCGGGAGCAATAATTGTTGACTTGGCAGCGGAACAAGGTGGGAATTGCGAGTGCACGGAAGCAGGCAAAGATGTTGAATGGAACGGAGTTAATGTCATCGGCCCGATTAATTTACCGTCGTCGATGCCAGTACACGCTAGTGAAACTTACTCGAAGAATGTCTCGGCTTTGCTTCAGTTGATGCTGAAAGATAAGGAACTGATTTTGAATTTTGAAGATGATATCATCGCTGGTTCCTGTGTGGCTCGTGATGGCGAAATTAGCAACCAGCGGGTGCGGGATGCTTTGGCCGCTCAGGCTTCAGTCGTTAGTTAGATGATTTTTTGGAAGAATACCCGGCGATTGAAATCGCGGCTACACAAACAATGTCCGCCTCCGCGGACTAATGAAGCCCCGGCGATTGAAATCGCGGCTACACAAACAATGTCCGCCT
>NZ_JAEQCB010000101.1:13456-41452 GCF_020738785.1 Microcoleus sp. PH2017_05_CCC_O_A
GCGGCTACACAAACAATGTCCGCCTCCGCGGACTAATGAAGCCCCGGCGATTGAAATCGCGGCTACACAAACAATGTCCGCCTCCGCGGACTAATGAAGTTCTATAGTTACAGGGCTCTGCCTATCAGTGATACCAAATCTGGCTAGAATACCCCTTTTATTTCTTAGTCTGCGGAGGCAGACTTCGTTTGTGTAGTAGCGGTTTCAACCGCCGAATCATCTTTTATTTCTTAGTCTGCGGAGGCAGACTTCGTTTGTGTAGTAGCGGTTTCAACCGCCGAATCTTAATGCAAAACGCAACCGAGAACGAGTTATTTCCAATCACCAACTCACACTTATTATGGCAGAAGGATTGATTGCAGGTTTAGTGGTGTTTACCCTAGCATCGTTTGTGGGATTTGAAGTTATTAACAAAGTCCCACCGACGCTACATACACCTTTGATGTCGGGTTCTAATGCGATTTCAGGAATTGCGGTTTTAGGGGCGATTCTAATTTCAGGCCAAGGTAATGTGACTGTTACTTCGATTTTGGGGACGATCGCGATCGCCCTAGCCACAATTAACGTTGTCGGCGGTTTCCTAGTAACCGATCGAATGCTGCAAATGTTCAAGAAAAAAGAGGTTAAAGCGTGAGCGATTTTCTACCCAGCGGCATTCAGCTAGGCTATCTAGTGGCCGCATCTTTATTTATCGTCGGTTTGAAACAGTTGGGTTCCCCGGCTACTGCGCGTCAAGGAAACGTGTTAGCTGCGATCGGGATGTTAATTGCGATCGTCGGTACTTTACTGGAAAAGCAAGTAGTCAGCTACGAATTGATTGCTGTTGGCATCATCATCGGTTCCATTTTGGGAACAATTATGGCGAAAACCGTGGCGATGACGGATATGCCGCAGATGGTGGGTTTGCTTAACGGTTTTGGCGGCGCAGCTTCTGCACTCGTTGCTGTAGGGGAATTCTGGCGCTATCTCAGCATCCCCCAATCGCCTGCGCCCGATGCGACAATTACGATTCTTTTGGGCGTGTTAATCGGCGGAATTACCTTTACTGGTAGCCTTGTGGCGTTTGCAAAACTGCAAGAATTGCTGCCGGGGGCGCCGATTTCGTTTCCGCTGCAACAGCCGTTTAATGCAATACTTGCGATCGCACTTTTAGCCGGCAGCGGTTATATGGTGTTTCACCCCGAGGATGTGCCGGTATTCTTGGGTTTGGTGGCGATTTCCAATATCCTGGGGATCATGTTTGTGCTGCCGATCGGCGGCGGCGATATGCCGGTGGTGGTGTCGCTGCTTAACTCGTATTCGGGGATTGCGGCGAGTGTGGCTGGGTTCATTTTGATGAACAATATGCTAATCATTGCTGGTGCACTTGTTGGCGCGTCTGGAATCATTTTGACGCAGATTATGTGCAAGGCGATGAATCGATCGATCTCTAACGTGCTGTTTGGCGCATTTGGAGGCGGCGGCGGTGGTGCGGCTGCTGGGGCTGCTGCTGGTGGGGCGATCGACAAAACTGTTCGCAGCATCAATCTCGAAGAAAGTGCGATGATGTTGGGTTATGCGCGATCGGTAGTAATTATTCCGGGTTACGGAATGGCTGTAGCGCAAGCCCAGCATTCGGTACGCGAGTTAGCCGACGGTTTGGAAAAAATGGGTGTTGACGTGAAATACGCGATTCACCCGGTGGCTGGGCGGATGCCGGGGCACATGAATGTGTTGCTAGCGGAAGCAAATGTGCCTTATCCGCAGTTGTACGATATGGACGATATCAACCCGCAATTTGACGAAACCGATGTTGCTTTGGTAATCGGGGCGAATGATGTCGTGAATCCGGCGGCGCGCCACGATACGGCTAGCCCGATTTACGGGATGCCGATTTTGGAGGTTGATAAGGCCAAGCATACGATCGTGATCAAGCGCGGTATGAGTGCTGGTTTTTCGGGTGTTGACAACGAGTTGTTTTACAAAGATAAGACGATGATGTTGTTTGGTAGCGCTAAGGATGTGGTTGCAAAATTGGTTGCTGAGGTGAAGCAGTTGTAGGATTTTTGCGATCGTACATTAACGCGGATTAACGCAGACGATAAAACCCGGTTTCTTCCAGAAACCGGGTTTTTGTATTGATATAAATATTCTTCAGTCGGCGGAGGCCGACTTCGTTTGTATAGTCGCGATTTCAATCGCCGAGTCTTCTCTATGCGATAAATTACATCAGCGGGATAAATTCAATCCGATCTTGATACTCATTTTCAAAAGATGCTCCAGCAATTTCAATTAAACCCTCAATTACCTTGCCAATATCTACATTTAAACGAATTGTCAGAATTCCTGGGACGTGACGACCTTGGGCTATATGGTCTGACAAATGAACTGGCATTGAACGTCGGTTATTAGTAACGAGGATAAAGTTATTCTCCTCGCACCAACATAAAATTTCTGGGTCTTTCGTTCCTTTTGGCGGAACACCTTCATCACCAACTACCAACACAATAATATCCGATTGATGATATAAAAGCTGCACTCGATATTCAGGAGCCATATTTTCGTCTAACAAGTATTTAACAATCATTAATGCGCTCGATCCAGTTGTTGCGATTTATTTTTTTGTTCCCTAAGCTGACGCATTTTTAAGACAAAAGGTGATGGATTGCGATCGTACTCAGCTTCAGCTTTTAGGCAATATTCTAACCAGTCTCCTACATATTTACCTACAGTTTTT
This sequence comes from Microcoleus sp. PH2017_05_CCC_O_A, assembly GCF_020738785.1. NCBI lineage: Bacteria > Bacillati > Cyanobacteriota > Cyanophyceae > Oscillatoriales > Microcoleaceae > Microcoleus > Microcoleus sp. PH2017_05_CCC_O_A. Next base: position 16,173 of record NZ_JAEQCB010000101.1, read on the forward strand.
TGATTTTCTAGATAGTACAAAATCGTAGCATAAACTTGAGCCATAGTAACTGTCCGAAATTTTTGAGCTATGGCTTCTGGAGTTTGGTTGCGGTAAATGTATTCGTAGAGAATGTGTTCGATACCTACGCGGGTTCCTTTGATGCGGATATCTTCTGGTGTTAAGAATTCAAAGTAATCTTCTAATTGCATGATTTTCGCTCGTGTTCCATAAATTTACTATGCAGCCGATTCTTTACTTCAGAAGGATCTGCTGTCTCAAAAAATAGTTCTAGCGCCTCGATGAGATTCCGTCGGGCTTCTTCTATATTGTCACCTTGGCTGGCAATATCAAGTTCTGGGCAAAGGGATATATATCCGTCGCCTTCTCGTTCAATGATTGCTGTAAACTGTTGTGTTGAGTTCATAATTTGAAGTGGCGGACTGCCAAGCTCAAACAATTATAGTTTTACTTGATATTATATCGCATCTTTTGCACTTTTGTTCGGTGTGTGTGAAAAGCCTTGTTCTCTGGCTTTTTGAAACCAGCGATCTGCTTGAGTGCGATCGGCTGCTACACCGTCAGCACCGCACAGATAAATTCCTGCTAAGTTGTTTGAAGCAACACCATAGCCTTGTTCAGCGGATTTGATGTACCATTGAATCGCTTTCATGGTACTTGTTTCTACACCTAATCCTAAATGGTACATACTGGCAATGACGCACTGGGATTCAGCATTTCCCTCTTCTGCTAGCGGTTTTAACAAGCTAAATGCTTGGGTGTAATTGCAGGTATTAAAAGCGACTAAACCTTTTTTTAGATTGGAGTTATCTGGTTGCATGGTAACAAAGGGCGATCGACAGCCAGCGAGTTTTTCGGGAATATGTTACTTTGCTGGTGTAGAATTTCTCAACTTATTATCGCACAACTTACCCGTTGGACGACGCCTAGAAACCGGGTTTTTTACCGAATTTCTGGGTGAGTGCGAAGTATTGTCGAAAAAAACCCGGTTTCTGACTTCCCGCGCGCAAGTTCTATCTCGTTTCTGTAGTCTATTAAAATTTGATGGAGGATGCTTTACCGTGACTAATGGTGGAAAGTTTTGGAACGTTACACACGCAACTATCGGTGTACTAGGTTTATTCGCGGCTGTTGTTGGTGCCGCCATTGCTTATTCTCAAGGTTGGCCGCCCCTGCTGTTTGGACAAAACGCTCGTTTTTCCTGTCAACTTCGACCGGATACTCAGCGGGGTGGTGAAGTTTGGACTGTCATGTACCGTCACGATAAAGGTCAACAACCTTGGCTGAAAATGGTGACAACTTTAGGCAGCGATTTTACGCCTGCAAAACGCTGCGAAATAATTTCTGAACGCTTGGAAGGTTTTCGCAAAGATGGTTTGATTCGCTTAGGTTATCGAGGCGATCCTAATACGCCAAAGCAATACGTGATTTGTGCTAAAACTAAGTTGAGTGGCGATAGTTGTCCGCTGTTGGTAACGTTGAAACCGGGTAGCGATACAGAGGCTTATAACGCAATGCGAGATATGACAGAAAATCTGTTGAGTGGTACTGGGGTTTATCAAAATAGTGAGGGTAAGTTGGCAACTTCTAAGTTTTCTGAGACTTCGCCAGAGATTGATTTAACTCCTTTTTTGGCAGAGGAGGATAGGATTACTGGATCTAATTCTGCTAAGTGATATCATACTTGATAGCCAGCGAATGTCATTGCTTCACTTCGCTCGCAATGACATATAAGAATAAGGTTAATGGACATCAGATAACCCCCCAGTGCCAGGTATTGGAAACTCAGACATCGCATGACTTCGTGGATTTTGACTCCCGGACAATTTTTAATAAAAAATTGAAGCCTTTATAGGTTACACGTTACAAGTGTCTGCACCGGACCCTTTACCTCAGGATTCCATCCCATCATCCATACCCCCACTAACCCGAATTTCGACGGACTAACTCGCCCCGACCACCCCGCTGGGAGGTGGGCTTTTGGTGCATTGGTATCAAAAGTTAGTTGAGAATATGACATCCATTCTCCTTTTTCTCCTCTCTGTTTCCAGCCAATCTCCTCTCCATACTTTAACCAGACCTTCTTATCATGCTCTTTAGTGCCGCGAAGACTTTGATAAGTCTGCCTCTGCACCGAAAAACCGAAGCGTCCATCACTGTATTTTACCCAAAGTCGATCCATCGCCCGCAAATCAGGACAGGAAAAATTTTTGATACTGTCAATGTCTATCCAACCTTCTTTTTGTCTCCCCGCTACTTCTAACATTTTGTTAGTAGTTTCCCCATCTGCTTCCTTCCACTTCCCGGCTTCCAATAACTGTTCCAGTTTAGTATAATCTACTTTAGCAATGAGTTTATTTTCCAAATTAGACTGATTTGCCAAATAAGTTTTAATCGGAATTCCCCACCGAAAAGTATTAACTTGTACCCCTCCACCAGCGACTCTTGCCGCCGCTTGTTGCAGCGCCACTTGCTGTTGCGGAGACAAACTTGCTTGCTGACTCTGCAAATCAGCAACAATTTGAGCGTCCGTTTTCCCATGAACTGCAACCACTTTCCCGCTAGCATCTAAAACAGGCCCGCCACTCATCCCGCCAAAAGTATTAGCATCATAGGAAATCCCATAACCCTGTTCCAACACATCCAACCCCGATACCGAACCTCGCACAAACTGTCTCACTAATTTGCCGCCACCAGCCCTGTCTGGAAACCCAGAAATGTAGATTTGATCTGTTTGTTTCACGCTATCGGAATCGCCAAAATTGAGACTCGGATAAGGACATTTATCCCCGGCAGACTGAAACGTTACCACTGCTAAATCCAGATTGGGACTTGCTTGGATACTGTTAGTTTTATGAAGTTTTTGGTCGTTAGTTTGCAAGTTCAAACTGCGCCCTTCCACCACATGACGTGCCGTGAGTACCGTACAAACTCCCGCAGGCCCCGCTACAATAAAGCCCGTACCGTGTCCGCTTTCATTTTGGTAGGAAATCAGCACGATGCTATTTTTAACTGTTTCCGCAATTTCTTGAGATGACTTCGGCTGGGAGCAACTTGTTAAGGAAAGTGCGATAAGGGTGAAGATTAGCCAGCAAGAGCGAAATTTCATAGATTTTGCTGATAGTTTTAGGGAATAAGGGAGTAAATGAATAATTTCTACAACAGTGATGTGTTGTTTTCCAGGTAGGAGATTAATATGAAAGTATACCATTTTTTTGCGATCGTAGCTACGAGTAAGGAGATGGAACGATCGGAGGTGACAAGTTAAGATTCAGGACTTACTGACTCCGACAAAAAAACCGGGTTTTTACCGAATCTGTGGGCAGCCACGAAGTTTTTTCGTAAAAAACCCGGTTTCTGGGCCCCTCACTTCCTTCTGCTTATTCTGCTTCTCAGCATCCTGTTTGCTTCTTGCCTGCCGCGAAACTTCCACACTAACAAATAACACACCAAACAAAATGCCCACATCCCCACCACAATCCAAACTTCTTCGGGTAACATTGACTTCATACATTTGCATTTGCGCGCTGCCAAGCTCAAACAATTATAGTTTTACTTGAGATTGTATCCTATCGATCGCACTTTTGCGAGATAGTCGATCGCCCCATGCAATACTAGCTTGGTTTAAATAGTCACGGGCGATCGGTGCGTGTAAAAATTTTTACACGCACCGATCGGAGATTCTTTAAATGTAATAAAAATCTAAAGAATTAATCGATCGGCAAAAATTGTACTAACCTTAGAGCTAAAGTCAATTAAGTTAAAAATTTTTCAACTATGTCAGAGCAACCTTTTAACATCCGCCAACTAGACGGTCTAGATTATGACGAAGCAGAACCGCTCCTGGAAGATTATCAGGAAACGTTAATCGAGCTATTTGTCAATTCTCCCGAAGGAGAAGAATACTGTAAAACTTATCCAGACGTTGGATTTTGGATCGCGCAGTTCATTTATTACGGTTTCGGCTATGAAGGTTTTACGCTGCCTCGCATGAAAGTGGAAGATGTGGAAACTGTAATCGAAGACTTATTTCCCAGGAAAGTGACTTTGCTTTCGCCGGAAGAAGGTGAAAATGCTATTCCGGAATTATTGGCGTTCTGGCAATTTTTGAAACGAGAATTTAAACTGCGAAATGCTACTTCAATTATCAAATACCTGCGAGATATCGAGCATGATTTTGGGGAAATCATGGGAGATTCCTCTAAATTCGGATTTGCCAAATCTTTTATGACGCTCGGTCATCAAGCAGGGTTTGATATGAGTGCGGAGGACGGTCTAAAACAATTTCAGGAGATATATAATGCTAGCATTGCCCCTATAATTGCAGCTCAAAACTCCGATGCCTCTGGATTTTTAAGCAAACCGATAAGTGGTAGTGCTGTCGATCGCTCTAAAGCAAGTAAAGAAAAGCAAAAAAAAGTCAAAAATACGGCGGCTGAATCGAGAAAACGCAACCGCACTAAGAAAAAATGAGGTATAGGAGGAGGCAGGAGGGAAAAGCGCGAAAAACACGAAAAACAAGGGATTGGCGATCGCATACACAGATGTAGAGGATGCGATCGCGATTTTTCTGAGTTTGTTCGGTAACATAGCTAGACATGAAGAAACTCGCCAGCTAAAATATTAAATATGCCTTCCCAAACAAACGAGGTGTTAACTGTGACAATAACCGAATTAAAAGTCGATTTGGCATCTTTAAATTTAGCAGATAAAGCAGCAGCTATAGAAATTTTACTTAAAACCTTAAGCAATAGTTCGCTAGGTATTAAAAAAACTCCCGGCGTGTGTGGCGGCGATGCTTGTGTTGGCAATACTCGCATACAAGTTTGGGTACTTGTGGGTTATCGCCGTCTCGGATGCAGCGATGCTGAACTTTTCAAGTGCTATCCTCATTTAACTGCTGCTGACTTAGTAAATGCTTGGGCTTATGCTGATGCTTACCCAGAAGAAATTGAACAAGCAATCAAAGAAAATAATGAAGTTAGGGAAGAAAGCGAGGTTTATTAAAAGTTAGAATATTTTTACACAGGGGTGAGTTTGCTATAATATATCGCACCCATATTGCTTCGATAAAAATGGAAGAGTAAACAATGACACTGAAAGAATTAGAAAAACAACTCCTTGCCTTAACTCCCCGTGAAAAAACTCAGGCCATACAGCTATTAGTTCAAAGTTTAAGCAATACTTGGCAAGGAATAGAAAAAACTCCTGGCGTGTGTGGCGGTAGGGCTTGCATCGCTGGGACTCGCATCCCTGTTTGGGTAATGATTGAAGCTCGTCGTCTCGGATACAGTGAAGCCGATTTGCTAGAAAATTATCCCACTATTGGTGCGGCAGATCTGGCAAATACCTGGGCTTATGCTGAGGCATATCCTGATGAAATTGAACTGGCAATCCGAGAAAATGAGGAAGCCTAAAATATGGCGCGTTTATATTCAGATGAGCAATACCCAATAGCTGTTGTAAAAATTCTCCGAACTCTCGGTCACGATGTTTTAACTGTTCAAGAAGCAGGAAATGCTGGACTGAAAATTCCTGACGATCGAGTGTTAACATTTGCAACGAGTGACGAGCGATCGGTGTTAACATTGAATCGGCAAGATTTCATCCGACTTCATCGCCTGCAACCCAATCATTCTGGTATTATTACTTGTACTAACGATCGCAATTGGGAAAGGTTGGCATCACGTATCGATGATGCTATTTCTGCTGAAGAAACATTGAGTGGTAAATTGATTCGGGTGGTACGTCCCCAAAACTGAAAAAAAAGCCGTGAAGCGTAGCTATCCCGTAGGGAATCGCCCAAACCTATCCTAAAATCTTACTAAATGCACCAAGATTAGGTAAAATCATTTGGGTGTCTGAGGATTAACTATATGCGCTGGGTTCGATATGTGGCGATCGCGATCGTCAATGCTTTCGGTGTCGTCATCGGTATAATTTGGGTTGCAATCCCTGCAACACTCTCCCAACCTTCCCTAAACTACCAACTCGCACTCTCCCCGCGATCGCCCGACGGCGACACTCCGCAATCCCTCCCGGAACTCTACAAATTGCGCGATCGCCTCAAGGTACAATTAGATAAACTTGCCCAAACTCCCGACAGCAGTCTGTTTTCTCCCGAATATTGGCAACCAGAAAAACGTTCAAAATCAGATTCAAATCGAAAAACAAGCCAAAAATAATTGGGACGAAGCTGCTAGAATAGCTTCCCAAGCCGTCGTAATCGGACGCACTTCTAAAGCCGATCCCGCTACTTGGGAACAGTCGCAACGCTTTTGGCAATTGGCTATCAATAACCTCCGGCTCATTCCCCACGGTTCTTTTTTGGCTGAACGGGCGATCGACAAAACCATCGAATATCAAGGAAACCTCACTCTCGCTACCTACGAATGGCAAGTAGCACGTTCTACACAGAAAATTAGAGCCGAGGAAGAACAGGTAAGAGAAATCGCCAGAAAAGAGCAAGAGAAAATAGAATTTGCTCGCCGAGAAATAGAGAGACAAGAACAAGAGAAAAAAGAACTCGCCCGCAGAGAACTAGAAAGACAAGAATTTGCAAGGCAAGAATTAGTCCGCCAAGAACAAGAAAAACAAGAACTCGCCCGCCAAGCAAAAGATAGGGAAGAATTAGCACTAAAAGAACTAGAAAGGCAAGAATTAGAAAAGCAAGAACTCGCCCTAAAAGAACAACAAAGACAACTATTAGAACTCAATCAACCAGCAACTCCCCAACCAACTCCCGAGTCAACCGCAACAGCAATTCCCGAATCAACCGCAACCGCAACTCCAGCCCCAGTTACGCCCGCCACCTCACCGACCAACTTCTTCTTTGCGGGAGATACTAACAGAGACGGCGAAATTAATCAGCTAGACGAAGCCGGAAAAGAACAATGGTCATTGTCCAGCGGCGCGCTGATTGTGTATAACGATCGCAATAACGATCGCCGCAGCAAAATACCGACTTGGCAAGAAACCAAGGTTAGCGTCCCTCGCCGCGCAGCAATGCTTTCTCAAGTTAACTTAATCCTGTCGGAAAAATTCAAAAATTCTCAATTATTTATCACCGCTGACAGCATTGGCAGCCCTTACGTCAGCGTTTTTCAGAAAACTGCCGGCGGCTGGCTACCTGTAGATATATCCGGTACTAAACCCATAATTTTCAGCACCAATATTGTTTTAGGAGTGGAAGCCAAACAATTTGCCGATCGCAATTGGAACGGCACTGTTAATCTCAAAGCAACCGCCGAAAATAACGGTCAACAAATCGCCGCCGCGACCATCCAAATGGGCGTTAGTCCTTGGATGATAGCACCAAATACAGCACCAGTAACAGAAGTTCAGGTCAGCGATCGAGGCTCGGCTAACAGTGAATTTATCTCCCAACTCAAACAAGCTGTAGAACCCACGGGCGCTCAAGTAAAAATCATCCAGGGTGATAATGCTTGGATGCAAGACAGTCATAAAAATGGCTACGTTCAAGTTCCAGAAAAATCCGATATGCGTCAAGTTAATGTCGCGATTAAAAGCCCTAGCAATCCAGCACTCGACAAGCCGGCTAAGTCAAATCAAGAGCGGGATTTGAGAGTATTTAAAATTGGCAAACCTCGCTCTTTAGACCCTGTGAATCAGTGGTCTGATGGATACGGAAATTTGCAGGTGACGCCGCCGATTCCCGGACATCCAATGGGTCGAGTTTATTACGGAAATTCGGGGAATGCTGGTTTTAATCCTGAGGTACTTGATTTTATTCAAGCTCAAAGAATTCAAGGCCCAGCGGTGGATATTGATACTTCTTGGCTTTTGACTCGCCAAGTCGATGAAATTATCAATTTTATTCCCACTCAAATTCCGGGAAAATATATAATGGCGATCGCCAGTCCAGAAGCCGGAGTTAGGCTGTTGGAAGAATTGGCGGGAAAAGGTTATGGTGATGTTACAATCAATCGCGGCTTGAGCACCGAAACTACAGTCAGGGCTGCCTTGAATAATCCTGCTTTAATTCAACACAATCTCAATCTGCAAAAGCAGAAACTCTATCCGATTTTAGAGAAGTTGAAAAGAGAGTTTTCCCTCGCAGACGACCAAATCGTTCAGGTTCCAGCGATGTTTGGCTACAGCGGTTATGCTTGGTGGCCGAATATGGTCAATTCGGTGCCTGTTAACGGTAAGTTGTTAGTCTCAAATCCGCGCGGCCCGATAATTGATGGTCTAGATTACACTCAAGAAAGATTGCGCCAATTGCTGCTTCCTGCTGGTGTTAGCATGAGTTTTCTGGACGATAGATATTATCAAGAATTGAAAGGAAATGTACAGTCGGCGACGAATACTGTGAGGAAGCCTGAACCCCGGCCTTTTTGGCAATCTTTGCCTAATAATTGAGTATCTTGTAGGGGCGGGTTCGCCAAAAATTCCCGCCAAAAACCCACAATCTCAAAAACCCGCCCCCACCCAACGATAAATTCAAATGTACCAATTTTGTAGTCAAAGTAGGGTACGTCGCTACGATAATCTAGGTAATTTACGACAATATATGAGCGACGCACCCGCGCCGCGAGTGATATCGTTTCCGGTTGTATGGAAATGATTTAACCGCAGAGGGCGCAGAGGACACAGAGAGAGAATAGAGAGATTAATAATTCCTATGCAACGGGATTTGATATGAAAGTAGGGTGTGTCGCTGCGATAATCTCGGTAATTGACGACAATATATGAGCGACGCACCCGCGCCGCTGTTACAAACGAACGGGCAGTTTTGACACTAAATCGTATCGATTTTATTCGACTGCACGCTTCACAGCCTAACCATGCTGGTATCATTGTCTGTAAAGACGACCAACAGGACAGACAGAGGATGGCTACACGAATTTCGGAGGCTATTTCTAATGTGGAAACATTGACAGGGAGGCTCCTTAGAGTCAATCGTCCATCTCGATAAATATCAGAGGTTTTAAAAGTTGCTAAATTTGCGATCGCCCCAGCCGACAAATTTCTCATAAAATTGGCTTGTAGTGAGGACTTCAGTCCTAAGTGCGAAGGGGACGCTCGCGCCCTCAGCATCATTCGACCATCACCAGATTTAATATAACGTAAAATGTCTAAAAGCAGTATTTGTACAAAAAATTTAGTCCCATGAGTAACGAACAGGAAAAAAATCAAATTTTGACTCAGCAACCGGAAACAATTGCTACTGACAGCGATGAGTTCGCGAATACTGTCATTACCAATCCCCATACAACCTCCGAACCCGCAGAAACTCTCGCTGAAATCCCCCCAATTGAAGATGCTTTAGCAGCAACTTCCGAACCCCCAGAAACTCCTACAGAAAATCTCCCCAGTGAAAATGTTTTAGCAGCAACTTCCGAACCCCCAGAAACTCCTACAGAAAATCTCCCCAGTGAAAATGTTTTAACAGCAACTTCCCAACCCCCAGAAACTTCCGATGAAATTGCCGCACCCGAAAATATTTTAACGGCAATAGACGAAACAGAAACAATTCCAATTTCCGCCGAAAATGCCCCGGAAACCAGTCAAAATATCGGTGATTTACCTGTTACAAATTACACCGCAAATCCCGATCGCAAACCAAGTCGAATCTGGCAAATATTGGCAATTTTTCTGAGCGGAATGTTAGTCGGTTCCACGATAAGTCTCGGCAGTTTGCTCGCGTGGAGAATGTATCAAGAAAGAGCGAACCTTCAAATCAGATTGCCTTCCGACGTACCCCTACCGGAAAGCGCTCCCCCTGTTCCAACAGCGCGCGCCTACCGCCAGCCCGGAGTGCCCCCAGCACCCCAGCAGACACTGCCCGCCAACAGCGCACCATCGCCGAATCCGACTCAAGTACCATCGCTCTCAGGCGTTCCGCAACTTGCTTCCCCGTCACCGTTACCTTCTCCGGCGGCGTCTCCCGCTGCGGTGGAAACCCCTGTAACTGAGCGAGTTAGCTTTCCAGCAGGTGCTACCGGAACTACTCTCAGCAATAGTTTGCCAGCCAACAAATCGAAGCGCTACTTGCTAGAATGCAATAGCGGCCAAAGCATGACAGTAAAGGTTCAAGAAGGTCAAGTTAGTGCAGATATTATTGCTCCTAACGGTGAAAAAGTAGGTACTGTTGATAGCACAGGTCAGTGGCAAGGTCAACTAGCCAGCAGCGGCGATTATACTATTGAAATTTCGGGCGATCGCCAAGCAAACTACGGAGTGAAAATTGAAGTCAAATAGCCAGTATAATTGTATCAGGGGGTAGTTGCACAATAGATCGACCCGCCCTGGTTGCCAATGGGAGCATCTCAGTTTTGTAAAAAGCATTTTTTTATTGTAGTGCGAGCGTCCCCGCTCGCGTATTGTACAATACGCGAGCGGGGACGCTCGCACTGTAAATGCAAAAGTGAGATGCTCCCGTTGCCAATTACCCATTACCAATTACTAATTACCAATGGTCGCACAAGTATCTCCAAGCATCTACGAAGCAAAGACTCAGGAAATTGCTAAAGAAATCCTTAAGGCAACTCAAGACAAAAAGCGATCGTTTATTGGTCAATTGCAAGACCAAATGCGTTGGGACGACAAACTGATGGATTGGGCGATGGCTAGCCCTGGATTGCGGGTGCAATTGTTTCGATTTATTGACTGTTTACCCGCACTCCGCAGCAAGCCGGAAATTGCCCGCCACTTGCAAGAATACCTGACTGTGGAAGAGGTAGAATTGCCGGAAGCTTTGAAAAAATTGCTAAGTTTTACTAACGCTGATTCGATTCCTGGACAATTGGCGGCGACGACGGTTGCACCTGCTGTAGAAACTTTGGCGCACAAGTATATTTCTGGGGAAAATATCAAGCAGGTAATTAAAACCTTAGAACGACTTCGCAAAGATAAAATGGGTTTTACAGTTGACCTTTTGGGCGAAGCTGTGATTACTGAAACTGAGGCGGAAGTTTATCTGAATCGCTATTTGGAATTGATGACCGAATTGAGCAGTGCAGCTAAGAATTGGTCGCAGGTAGATGCGATTGATAAGGCTGACGGCGAAACTCTGCCGCGAGTGCAAGTATCTGTCAAGTTAACGGCTTTTTATTCTCAGTTCGATCCGCTGGATGCGAAAGGCAGCGAGGAAAAAGTTAGCGAGAGAATTCGCCTGTTATTGCGGCGCGCTAAAGAGTTGGGTGCGGCTGTTCACTTCGACATGGAACAGTACGAATATAAGAGTTTAACTCTCAGCATTCTCAAAGACTTATTGTTAGAGGAAGAGTTCCGCAATCGCACAGATGTCGGAATTACAATGCAGGCATATTTGCGTGATAGCAAACAAGATTTGCAAGGCATTATTGCTTGGGCGAAAAAACGCGGAAATCCGGTAACGGTGCGTGTGGTGAAAGGCGCTTACTGGGATCAGGAAACTATCAAGGCGATGCAGAAGGATTGGCCGCAGCCTGTCTACAATGACAAGGTTGCTACGGATGCAAATTTTGAGCAGATGACTCAGTTACTGCTCGAAAATCATGAATATTTGTATGCTGCGATCGCAAGTCACAACGTCCGATCGCAAGCCAGGGCGATCGCGATTGCCGAGACTCTCAATATACCGCGCCGCCGCTTTGAGATGCAAGTGCTGTACGGCATGGGCGACAAACTGGCCAAGCTTTTGGTCGATCGCGGTTATCGCGTCCGAGTATACTGTCCCTACGGCGATTTGCTCCCAGGAATGGCCTATTTAATCCGCCGATTGCTGGAAAATACCGCCAACAGTTCGTTTATCCGGCAAAGTTCCGAAGAAATGCCGATCGAACAATTATTAGCCGCACCAGTCGCTAATGGCAACGACCAGATAGCTTACAGCAAAGTATTTCCCAACGTCGCCGATACCGACTACGCCAATACCAAATTGCGGCAACAAGCAGAAGCAGCCATCAAATCAGTGCGCGCCAACCTAGGTAAAACGTATTTGCCGCTAATCGATGGCGAGTACCAAAACACCGAAACAACAGTTAATTCCCTCAACCCTTCCAATCCCGCAGAAGTAGTCGGAAAAATCGGATTACTGTCTGAAGAACAAGCCAAACAAGCCCTAGAAGCAGCCAAAGCAGCCTCCACAAGTTGGCGCAAAACCCCCGTTCGCCAGCGCGCCGGAGTCCTCCGCAAAGCAGCCGAATTGATGGAACAGCGGCGCCACGAACTGTCAGCTTGGATGGTGTTTGAAGTCGGCAAACCAGTTAGAGAATGCGATGCCGAAGTTTCCGAAGCCATTGATTTTTGTCGCTACTACGCCGACGAAATGGAACGGTTGGAACAAGGGCAAAATTACGACATCCCCGGAGAAAACAACCGCTATACCTATCAACCGCGCGGCATTTCTCTGATTATTTCACCTTGGAATTTTCCCCTGGCAATTCCCGTCGGGATGACAGTTGCATCGCTAGTTGCAGGTAACTGTACCTTACTCAAGCCTGCGGAATTTTCCACAGTAATTGCTGCAAAGATAGCTGAAATTTTGCTAGAAGCAGGCATCCCCAAAGGCGTATTTCAATACGTACCTTGCAAAGGTTCAACAGTCGGCGCTTACATGGTGAAACATCCCGACGTTCACATGATTACCTTCACAGGTTCTCAGGAAGTTGGCTGTCAGATTTATGCCCAAGCTGCGATTTTGCAACCGGGACAAAAACACCTGAAGCGAGTAATTGCGGAAATGGGTGGCAAGAATGGAATTATTGTCGATGAAAGTGCGGATTTAGACCAAGCAGTTGCTGGCGTAGTTTATTCTGCCTTTGGATATAGCGGTCAAAAATGTTCCGCTTGTTCGCGAGTAATTGTGGTCGAGTCGGTGTACGATGCTTTTGTGGAAAGATTGGTAGAAGCAGCGCGATCGCTCAATGTCGGCCCTGCTGAAAATCCCGGCACTCAAGTCGGGCCTGTCATCGATGCTACGGCGCAGTCGCGCATCCGCGAATACATCGAAAAAGGTCGCGCTGAAGCTAAGATAGCCTTAGAAATGGCCGCGCCCCAAACAGGCTATTTTGTCGGCCCAGTGATTGTGACGGAAGTAGCGCCGACTGCAACTCTCGCCCAAGAAGAAATTTTCGGCCCAGTTTTGTCGGTGATTCGGGCTCATAATTTCGATGAGGCGATCGCAATTGCTAACGATACGAATTTCGCTTTAACTGGTGGATTGTATTCTCGCACGCCTTCGCATATCGATCGCGCCAAAGCCGATTTTGAAGTCGGAAATCTGTACATCAATCGCGGAACTACCGGCGCTGTGGTATCGCGCCAACCCTTCGGAGGATTCAAACTTTCGGGAGTTGGTTCCAAAGCGGGCGGCCCGGATTATTTGCTGCAATTCCTCGAACCTCGTACTATAACTGAAAATATTCAGCGCCAAGGTTTTGCACCGATTGAAGGAGTAGACGATTAATCAGTTGACAGTTGACAGTTGACAGTTGACAGTTGACGATTTGTAGGGGCGAAGCATTTCGGCAGTAAATCTCTGATTCTCACTCATAAGTTATGTGCCGAAATGCTTCGCCCTCTGCAAAAACCAGATGCACCTGTCCTCACTACAAACCATGTTGTCTGTAAGGACTTCAGTCCTCTCTCTGGCTATTAAGAAAGAAAGAAGCACTAATACCATTTTTTTAAAGTTATGACAGACTTTAGAAAACAGGGAAAGGGGATCATCCCGATTGTACAAACATATCCGCAAGGGCGAAGCATTCGCGCCTGTATCCTATCGACTATAGGAGAGATTGTCAGCGCGAATGCTTCGCCCCTACAAAAACGGGATGCTCTGAGCGTGAAAGTGGATTAATTACAATGTCTTGTCGTCCTCGATCTCTATCGGATCTTTAGACAGAAGGACTAAAGTCCTCACTACGAACCGTGTTGTCTGTGGGTGACATCAAAAAAGTTCTGCGAGATTAGCTAGCTAAAAAATGGAATCTACTGAAAATCGCGATCGACTAAATTCTCACAACCCTCCACTTGAGAAGTGGTTGCGATTTTTAATTATAGCCGTATTGGCGATCGGCATTTTATTTCGATTTGTCAATCTCGATCGCAAATTCTACTGGATCGACGAAAACTATACTTCCTTAAGAGTTTCCGGCTACACCGAAGCCGAAATTATCAAACAAATTTCATACCAGAAAATAACTTCGCCCTCGGATTTACAAAAATACCAGCAGATCAACTCCCAAAAAACTTTAAGCAATACCCTCAATTCCTTAACAACCGAAGACCCCCAACACCCGCCACTCTATTACATACTAGCGCGATTTTGGGCGCAATGGTTCGGCAGTTCCGTGGCAACAATGAGAAGTTTGGCCGCCGTCATTAGCTTGCTAGTATTTCCCGCCATTTATTGGCTGGCTTGGGAGTTATTTGAATCCTCTGCTGTGGCTTGGATGGCGATCGCAATTCTCGCCATTTCTCCCTACCACATCCTGTTTGCCCAAGAAGCCAGACAGTACAGTTTGTGGACATTAACTACCATTTTATCCAGTGCAGCCTTATTGCGAGCAATGCGCCCGGATGTCAATCAAAATCCAATGTTGCTGATTTCTCACTGGACACTATACGCAGTCACAGCAGCAATGGGATTGTACACCCACTTATTATTTATCTGCGTAGCCGCAGCCCACGCAATCTACGTCGCAGTTATTGCCAACTGGCGCGATGTTAAAACATTTATTGCCTATTATGCAGCAGCAATGGTCGCCTTAATTGGCTTCATGCCTTCCCTCGTAAATATTGTCGAAAACTTCAATCAAGTTAGAAGTACCACAGTATGGGCAGAACAAACAAATCTCTTCAGATTAGTCAGCAGGTGGGTGGGCGCAGTCAGCATAGGATTTTTTGATATTGGGATTGATGGCACTGCCAACGCCGCACAACTAGCCTTGGTAATTCCCGTTGGCATCCTGATTCTAGCTTTAGTCGGCTATTCCCTTTATTTTCTATGCCGGCAAACACCAAAACGGGTTTGGTTGTTGATATTATTGTTAATTGCCACAACTGCCTTATTTTTGGCAGTGCCCGATATACTTAAAGGCGGGAGGCGATCGGCAAATCCGCGATATTTAGTTCCTTGTTATGTTGGAATTCAGCTAGCAGTTGCTTACCTGCTGTCTGCAAAAATTAGCAACAATTTTGATAACTCAAAACTGCAAAGACTGTGGAAAATAGTTATAGTTGCACTGTTTTGTGCAGGCATCATCTCCGGTGGAGTTAGTTCTCAAGCCGATAGTTGGTGGAATAAAGGCAGCGGTTGGTTGCGTGCGGAATTAGAAGTCGCAGCGACTGTCAATTCTGCAAGCAATCCCTTAATTATCAGCGATGCGAATATCGCATACATCATGCCTTTAAGTTATCGCCTGCAACCAAAAGTCAAACTGCTAATCCAACCCCGCTGTTACACTTCTTGTTACACAAATCGAGAGTTGGCACGAAAAAAACCAGAACCTCCGAAAATTCCCAGCGGTTTGGGCGAGTTGTTTTTATACAGGCCTTCCTCAGATTTGCGATCGGCAATTGAACAGCAAAACTATCAAATAGATCCGGTTGGCGGTAATGTCGAACTCAATCTGTGGAAACTCACCAAAAAATAATTTATAGCGGTTCTCAAAAAAGTGAGGTACGTTGTTGGGATGGGAGCCCTCTTATATTTATTATATAGTAAGCGAGGTCGCATAAAAAACTCCATTTATAGTCACACCTCATCTTTCTGAGAAAGGCTATAAAAACATTAACTAATCAAAATCTGGTTTGCCGGGAAATACTGCCCAGAAACCTGGTTTTTGGAACTATGTCGCAAGTATAATAGAACATAATTACTTTTTGCGGTAAGCTATGATTTAAGAATCACAAACATAACATCAAAAATCTAAAATGACAGTAACTGAAACCTCCAATATTCGCAGACTGCTGTGCGATCCAGATTTAGGGCTAATCCCTCATCTAGAAAAGTGCCTGCAAGATTTGCACTCTTCCTCGATCGCCAATGGAGAGAAATTTAAGCTAGAACCTTACGATATCGAACTCAACAACTGCCACACTCAGAAGCATCCCAACGACCAAAAACCCCTTGTCACTCAGTCAGTGTTAATGAAAATTCCCCTGACTGGGAAAGTTCAAGACAAGATGCACCTGTATCTGATCGCAAGTGAGTTGCAGAACCAAATCGATATCAAAATTATCGACTGGAGTGCCTTAGAACGCCGCCAATACGACATTCACGGCATCCCCTTAAAGCAGCCGATTACCAAAATAGATGGCGAGATGAATTACGAGTTAGTATTCGATCGACCAGGCTACTGCTGCATCACCCTGTGCCGTCAATTTGACTTGACTTACGCCGCCAATTATTAAGTTTTTAGGTACGTTGTTGCGCTTGAGCGCTCTTATAGCGGTTATCAGAAAGATGAGGTATGTTGTTGGGCTTCAGCCCTCTTGGTTTAAGGGTTATATAAGCTGTCAGTTATACCTCATCTTTTTGAGAAAGGGTATATATATTTAGGCGCTCTGATATATATATTGAAAGAGCGCTGAAGCGCAACTACGTACCTTTGAAAGAGCGCTGAAGCGCAACTACGTACCTTTGAAAGAGCGCTTAAGCGCAACAACGTACCTTTTTAAACCGATCGACTCGCCGTTTCCGCCAGAATCTGCTTAATTTGAGCAGGAGTCAGACTGGGATTGGCTTGCAACATCAAAGCTATCACCCCGGATACGTGCGGCACTCCCATGGAAGTACCCGCAAAATATCGATAGGGAACCCCCGGTTGAGAAAGCGACACCGTTGAATAAACGTCCCCAGCATCAGCCCTGCCACCGTCGCCACCCGGAGCGACAAAATAACTAATTGTGTTAGATCCCGCCCGGTTAGAATAATCGGTAAACAAGCCATTCCGGTTAACTCCACCGACAGTAATGCCTACCTCAGTTGCAAACCTACCCGGATAATCTACATCCGGGCGAGCATCATTCCCTGCCGCCGAAATCACCACCACGCCCTTAGCTTCCGCCGCTTGAATCGCGCTCAATTCTTGATCGTTGAACTGTTGACCGCCAAAACTTACATTAATTATCTTTGCCCCATTTGCCACCGCATAATTAATCGCATTAATTTCATCCCTAATTTTGCCTACTCCTGTGCTATTAAGTATTTTTAAAGGCATAACCTTGGCAGTCGGAGCTGTTCCAGTTATTCCCACTCCATCCTTTTTCGCAGCAACTAAACCCGAGATATGAGTGCCATGATTGTTATCATCCATTGGATCGTTATCGTTGTTGGCAAAATCCCATCCCCGGAAATCATCTACAAAGCCATTGCCATCATCATCTACGCCGTTGCTAGCTTTATTTCTACCTGTGGCATCAACGCCATTTTCCCCTCCATTGCTCCAAACATTCCCTGTTAAATCCGGGTGATTGTAGTCAATGCCGCTGTCGATAACTGCTACGATAATGCCATCTCCAGTCAAACCCTTCGCCCAAACTTCTGGAGCTTTAATTAAGTCTCTGCCCCACTCATCGCCGCCCAAGTCGGGAACATCAGGAAAAGTTGGCACACCTTGAGCTTTAGCAACTGCCGCCGCTGCATTCACCAAACCGAACCCAAAACGAGAGTCAAAACCCGGTGAGTTGCTGGGATTGTCAGGAACAATAGTTGCAGGAGTTGCAGATAAATTTAGGGTAAAATTTGTATTACCTTGGTTTTGATAAACTCGGACAAAGTATGTTCCGGCTGCCAAATTTTTGAGATCGATAGACTCTGGCGATAAACCGGGTTCTTTAGCAGAAGCAATAATATCGGTAAAGTCAATAGAATTGTCGCCGTTAATATCTTTAATCACAGCCACGTCAACATCGGCACTAAAACCGCTGACAGTTAATTTAAAGTCGTTATTTGCAGGCAAAGTAAAGCGATAAAGGTTGTCTGGGCGGGCGTTGCTAACCGAGTCAGCGATGGTTTGAGTGCTGCTCAAAACACCTAAATCTCGGGCTTGGCTGAGTTGGTTGCCCAATACGGTATTTGCAGAGATGAACTTACCGCTGAGGTTTTGTGGTGATGTGTTGGCGACTAAGCCTAAAATAGCACCGGATTGGCGAATTTTAATTACTGTATTGGGAGTGCCGGAAACTGTTTCTAAAGTGAGGTCTGCTTCGGTAAGATTGTCAGTTAGTCCGATCGCATCCTCAAAACTGTTAAAGTCAGCGATCGCGTCTGCAACAGCCGGATCAGAGACTGGGGAGTTGCTGCGAAGGACAAAGGTATCTGCGCCCAAACCCCCTGTCAGCGTATCTTTGCCTCCATCGCCCATTAAAACGTCGCTACCGTTGCCGCCGTTGAGGCTATCATCTCCCCTACCTCCTTGCAAGGTATCGCTGCCCTTACCGCCAAATAGGAAGTCATTGCCGGCACCGCCGTTAAGCAAGTCATTCCCGACACCACCGAAGAGAGTATCGGAATTGCCACCGCCGAGGAGTCTGTCGTTACCATTATCACCGCTGAGGCGATCGGCATCCGAGGCACCGACAATAAAATCATTACCTCCGAGGGCAAAAAGTCCGTTACGATAAGGAGTCAAAAAGCCCGGAGTTAATGCGAAACTATTGGCGCTATCATCTAAAAGATAGGAAAATCCGTCAGGGCTCGGGCCGGCCATAAAAATTTACTCCTTAAATTGCGATCGATCTAAATTTTAGATTTCAAACATGAAATTGTCCTTAATAAATCTACCATCCCAAATTCATTAATCAGGATCGGAAAATGGGAAAACAACACTTGCATCGAATTCAGAATTTTTTCAACCTCGCCAAATCACGTTTAAAGCCTTATTTGCGCTATGTGATTTTGGGCGGCACGTTTTTATTTATTGCCAAAGCTTTTGTAAGTCATTGGCAAGAAGTCGCTAATATCCGAATTCGAGCCGAAAGTTTTCCGTTATTGGCGATCGCGGTTGGTATCACGTTACTGTCTCTAATTTTTGTCGGCTGGGTGTGGATGTTGATTTTGCGCGAATTCCGCCAACCTGTCAATGCCGCCTGGGCGATTCAAGTTTTTCTCAAGACTAATATTGCCAAGTATTTACCGGGGAATATTTGGCATTTTTGGGGTCGCATCTTGGAGGCCAAAAAGGCAGGCATTGCGCCCAAAGCTGCTACTCTCAGCGTCTTGCTGGAACCGTTGCTGATGGCTTCTGCGGGCGTGCTGATTGGCTTGATTTGTTTTGAGCGCATCAATGGGTGGTTGCGGATTGTCGGTTGTGCTGCTATTTTAACGGCGATTCATCCCCGAATTCTAAATCCGATCGTCCTATTTGTAGAGCGGTTGAAGTTATCCAAGAACAAGGGGGAAAATTCAGAGGTTGGGGATGCTGCGGGCGATCGACTAATTTCGCCTTTAGAGTCTAGCTCCAATCTAGCTAAAAAAATATCTAATGTCAAGTCCGAGCGCCAAAATAATTTGCCAATTAAACGCTATCCTTTAGTGCCGTTAATCGGACAAATCTGTTTTATCGGATTGCGGGGCAGCGGTTTTTTGCTAACGGTAATGGCTTTAAATCCGGTAAATTTTATCGATATTCCCAACTTGTTCGGTGCTTTTGCTTTGGCGTTTGTTGTGGGTTTGGTTGTACCGGGTGCGCCCGGGGGGATGGGAGTATTTGAAGCAACGGCGATCGCCCTACTTGGCGATCGCTTTTCTACGGGTATAATTTTGAGTGCGGTGGCTTTGTATCGGATTATCAGTATTCTGGCGGATGTTTCCGGTGCTGTTTTGGCGAAAATTGATCGGAGGCGCGATCGGTTTATGTAGGGCGGTGGATGGTGAATGATATCAGTTCAGGTTGCACCGTCAGGATACAGGACACGGCAATGCCGTCTCCTGTATCCAAAATAATATTGTAGGGACACGGCAATGCCGTCTCCTAATTTCTTAGGCTATAATCAAACAAGATTGTACAATGTGGTTTCTGTTTCAACTTAACTATTGAGCGATTTTAGTTTGGGATATCATTATGCTATCAATAATTTATCCTCATATCGAGAAAGTAGCGGGTCAACCCGCACGGTTGCAGCGGATACCCCGCGTGCGGGTTGTTCATATTGTGATGGATTATCTAGCTTATGGTTGGTCAGTGGAAGAAATGTGCCGCCAGCATCCTTATTTGATGCAGTCGGAGGCTCATGCAGCGATGGCTTATTACTTCGACTTTCAAGCTGAAATTGAGCAGGAGATTCGTGCAGAATGGGAGCAGGTACAACAGGAAAAATCTCTGCTTTCGCCTTTACCATTTTTCGTGAAAATGCGAGCTAAGGGGTTGCTGTAAGTGGCATCGCATTTTGGTATCAGAAGATTGGGTTGGGATAGAATAGAAATAAGGTCTTTGAGTAAAGTCTATGTCGGCTAGGGATGTTTTCCATGAGTCTGTCAAATCCGCTCTTCTGAAGGATAATTGGGTGATTACCCACGATCCGCTGAAGCTAAAGTTTAGCAAAGACGATCGACTCAGGATTGACTTGGGGGCGGAAAAGCTTCTAGTTGCAGAGCGAGGTTTACAGAAGATTGCAGTCGAGGTTAAAAGCTTTCTGAGTGAATCAGCCATGTTTGATTTCCACTTAGCCCTCGGTCAATTTCTGAATTATCGACTAGCACTCAGGAGTCTGGAGCCAGATCGATCGCTCTATTTGGCAGTTCCGATCGCAGCCTATAATTCATTTTTCTGTCGTGCTTTGCCACAAGCGGCTATCGCTGAGTACGATCTGAAGTTGTTGGTATACGACCCTACTAATGAGGTGATTTTGGAATGGATCGATTAGCTAAATATCGGCAGATTGTTCGCACTTTCCTGATGGAATATAGTAAGACTAAACCCATCAATGGCGACATTGAAGTTCAGGTATTATTTGACACCGAACATGACCATTATCAGATATTAGATTTAGGTTGGGACGGTCATAATCGGATTTATAGTTGCCCGATTCACTTAGACATCCGCAATGAAAAAGTCTGGATTCAACGCAATCAAACTGATGAACTGATTGCTGAGGAGTTAGTGCTGATGGGTGTGGCGCGGGAGGATATTGTTTTGGGGCTTCAGCCTCCCTATGCAAGACCATTTACGAGCTATGGAGTTGCTTAGGCTGTTTGGAAAATGCTGTTTTACTCTCGATCGCGCGATCGGCTATAATCAAACAAGATTGCACAATGTGCTTCCTTTTTTCAACTTAACTATTTAGGGATTTTAGTTTGGGATGTAATTATGCTATCGATCGAGCAACTGATGAAAGAAGCTTTATCTTTGCCAAATGCGTTGAGAGCGCAGTTAGCAGAGAGGCTAGTTGAGAGTCTTGAATTTGATATAGACGGAACAGTTCAAAAGTTGTGGACTGCGGAAGCTAAGCAGCGTCGCGATGAAATCCGAAGCGGTATGGTTGAGCCAATTCCAGGAGAAGAAGCGTTAGCTCAGATTAGGCAGATTATAGCACAATGATAGAATTAATCAGATCGCCCTTCAATTAGATTAGTTTGTATAGGGGCGATCGTCTGAATCTATATCTTCTGTTCTTTGGTATTCTGAAAATGATGGAAGTGATACCCGAATGTTGATATCAATTGTTCCTGTATTAGTATCAAAACATATATTTCCGATCTTTACTAATAGCTCATTCGGCAAATAATTCCTTGAGTCAGATTGAACAGATGACTTAGTTTTATATCCTTCTTCCTCTAGCCAGTTAGGAATATTTCTCCAGTTGCCTACTGTTTCATTAGGCACATCTTTAATTTTTTTAAAGTATTGATATAAAGTTTTAGAGACATAGACCTCAACACCCTTGCGACTTTGATGTACTTGGTTAGCTATTTCAGCCGGACTGTAGCCACACAGCAAACCGCGCAAAAAAAGCTTTTCCCGTTCTGTGAGTCCCTTTCTGGCACGAGGAGATACTTGCCACTTGGCTTCTGCCATAGCTTTGTAGAGCCTTTCCAAGTCCCAGTTATTCGCGGCATCGGCAAAAATATCGTCGTTAGATGTCATCGCAGGGCATTGTGGTAAGTTGATAGCTAGAGCCTAACCAAAATTTATAGCTATGGCTAGTTGCTAGCTGGGTATAGCTAGTTTATCATCGTATTAGCTACTCAGATTTAGCTTATTTGGACTAACAAGGCATTATACCCACCCAAAGCTTTGCTAAATCATGCTTTCAGGCTATGTACGGTTAAAAAAATTCAGGGTAAAAGAGGAATTGAGAAATCGTTAGCTTGACAGAGTAAGCTTTTAGAGTTCTTGCTAATTTGCAATAACTTCAGAATTTGTTACTTAAGTAAGTAAGTCAAGATTAATTGCTCCCTTTGCCCGAATGACTAAGTTAGGAGTAGCTAAAGCTGTTTTTCACGGGTTAATCAAATGCCAAATGATTTTGACGATATAGTCGATGGAATTACGGAAGGAGTAATTAGTGCTGCTGCTAGAGGCGTTGGCAGATCAATTGCAAATATGGCAGAAAGAGCCTTTAACGCTCAAGAAGAAGATGAGTTTGTAGAAATCGATTCAGATGGTGTAGTTCGTCCACTCGAACCCAATCAATCTCCAAAAGGAGTGGCACTGCGCGATCCAAAAGGTGAGTATTAGTTGCCTAACCTCAAAAGTAGTTATTAAACAATAATAAATAATGACAAATATTGCGATTAATCGTGGACTTATATTTCTCGAAAATGATTTATCTAGAGATAGGATGGCTGTTGAGAGTGAGAAAATTAAGCGCTACTATCCACAGTTTAATTTTAAAGCATCTAAAGGCTCTATCAAGGCTGTAGAGGGGTATTTAAAGACAGCGGACGAAAACTATTACCGAGTTAGAATAGAAATTCCTTCAAACTATCCTTACAATATGCCATTGATTAAGTTGCTTGAAAGAACCATTGAACCTGATTGTCCTCACAGGTATTCGAGTGGCAATTTATGTGTGATGAAGCCAGAGCAATGGACTTCAAACTATTCATTGGCATATATGGTATCTAAGGCTGCAATCTGGGTTAACAAATATGATGTTTGGCAACGTACTAAAAATTGGCCAGGAAAAGAGCAAGCACATTAATCAATACTTCGGACAGTTTTTCTATGGCCCAATGACTTATCCTCTATGACTTTGAGCCACTGTGGATAATTAAATCAAAGTCATGTCCACCCCTGTATCGTTCCAAGAACTGTCCGGAGTATTGTTAATGAAAGATCAAAATTATTCACTTGAGTTTGATAGAATTAGCTATCTACTTAATCCAGAGATTTTTTCAGATAAGCGGATCACTGTTGTTGGTTTAGGTAGCGGTGGTACACCAGCTTGCGATCACCTTGTAATGAATGGTATTCGGATTTGGGAACTTTACGATCCAGATACTCTAGAACCTGAAAATCTTGTCAAGCATCCTAGAATGCGTAAAGATTTAGGACGACTCAAAGTAGACATACAAAAGGAGTGGATAGAAGACAGAAATCCTGATGTAGAAGTTAAAACTTTTGCAGAGGATGTGATGCAATCTCCGAACTTTATTGAGTCGGTTCGTCGCTCCGATCTCGTTCTTTCTTGTTCAGATAAAAAGAGTGTCAGAGAGTTTGTCAGTGACCAATGTGTGGCAGCAAAAGTTCCTTTTGTAACAGCATCCGTGTTTCGGACAGGCATAGGAGGTGAAGTTTTTGGCTACATTCCAACTCTGACTGGTTGTTACAAGTGTTTACAACTTTTCTCCGAACTCAATCAACTTGACTTATCAGACGAGGTTTTGGGACTTACGGAAGATGAAGAAAGTAGAATTTATGGTCTTGATGAAAAAGAATTTCGTGCATCAGGACTCTCAATTGATATCCAAATGATTGCATTGATTCAAGTTAGGATGGCTCTCTCTATTTTGCTTAGAGAGTCAACTCAGTCCATGCCTACATTAAAAAGTAACTGGATTGTGTATGGAAATAGACCAGCCCCAGGAATATTCCGCAGTCATTTTGAAGCAAAGCAAATGCTTTTAAAACCTCAAAAAGTATGCTACTGCACTAATGTCAATCATCAAATGGAGGATTAATATGTCGGGAGTTTTATCTTGGTTTGGAATAGGTAGATCAGATTATAGGCCTTCTAATCTAGACGTATCAGTTGAAATTTTTGAGACTGTCATTGCCAGAATAAGTCATGCAGTATCAGTTTCTAACCGTGAGGAAGGTGGAAAGTTTATTGGAAAAATTAGTCAAAATGGCAATCATATAAAAATCCGAGTAGAAACTTATATAGACTCTGGGCCTCGTGTCAATAACTCAGTAGGTCACTTGATGCCAGATGGTGAGTATCAAGAAGCAATGTTTCGCGTGTTGGAGACATTTGACCAAGATATTAATTACCTGGGTTCTTGGCATACTCATCACTGCAATGGACTAGCAGAATTGAGTCAAGGTGACATTAGGGGTTATACAGAAACTGTGAATAGCCGTCAATATGATTTGGACTATTTCTTTGCTCTATTGATTACAGATTTGTGTGGCTCGGAACTTCGGAAGCGTTACTACTTATTTGTCAGAAGTCAAGGCTCTGCGGAAATCCCTGATTCTGCCGTACATATTATTAAAGGATCATCACCTTTAGAGCAAATTTTGAAAAGTGCCGAAGAAGCTGCATTTGCTCATCGTAGAAGTCAAGCAAATTTCTATAGAGGTGCTTCTGAACATAGACCTCAGATGGAGGTAGCCACAGATTTTATGCAAAAAATACGGAGTGAAGATAGAGGATGGATTTTGAATAACTTTCCTGCGGCACAGACACTCGAAGCCAAAAGGGATGGAGCTATATATTGGAGGTGGTTAATACCTTTAGATAATGGTGAACTTAACGTTCGTTATCAATATCCTATCTATTCTTCTTCTAAGCCAGCACATTTAGAAATTATCTATGACAGCGAGGAAGTTATCTCAGAAAATATACTATTAAATTCTTCTCGGTTTGAGCAAATTGATAAATATTTAGCTCTGGCAATGAAGAATGCGAAGTCAATAGCATCAAGAAACACAAAATGAAAAAAATAGGGTAGAAGATGAGTTATCTGTTATGTCCCAAATTGTCAAAAGTGCGATCGCCCTTTTCCCCCAAATAACCCAAAGTGCGATCGCCTTACAATCATGTCAAATATATTCAATCCTCCCGATCATTTCTTCAGGCGCATACACTTCATAAATTAAAATCAAACTACGGATAATCTCGCCCACAGAACGAGAATTAGGAGGACAATAGACAAT